>CACZVX010000009.1 GCA_902784755.1 uncultured Prevotellaceae bacterium | reverse complement strand
GATCACCTCCACCATCTCCGTCAGCACGGCCTTGGCATCAGATTTCTTGGCGGTGGAGTTTCGCTGAATGCGCTCAGCAATCCAGTCGAGGTCCACGGTACCGTTGTACACAGGGCGAGCATACCACTTGTTGTAAGCTCCGGTCATTTTTTCGTTGGTGTTCTTCACCATTTTGTACAGATGTGACATAATTTTAAAAGGTTAAAAGGTTAATAGGTTAAAAGGTTAATGGTTAAAGGTTAATGGTTAAAGGTTAATGGTTAAAGGTTAATGGTTAAAGGTTAATGGTTAATGTTGAGTTTTGGAGTTTTGGAGTTTTTGAGTTTAGGACATGCCCGCGCGATAGCAGATTCTTCACTCTTCACTCTTCACTCTTCACTTTAAAGATTCTTCACTCTTCACTCTTCACTCTTCACTTTTCGTACTGCAAAGTTACGAAGAATCTGTGACGCAAATACCAGTTATGATACACTTAGGTGCACTTATGATACACTTATGATACAGTTACGTGCAGTTACGTGCAATTAGATGCACTTATGAGGGCTCCCGGCTGCTTAAATGGCGTGGAAACCCTTTAGGAATGCCAAAGAAGCGATGCAAGAATGACGGAGAGAAAATGCAAGGATGCCATTTAATGGTACACAGAGACACAAAGACACAAAGTATTTTCATAACTGCTGGCCTAACCACCCCTGAATTCTATCTTTGGTCGGGCTTCGCCCTCGAAATTATATATAAAATTAAACAAATAATCGTTGGCACTTCAGTCAATAAAAATTTTAAAGATAATTTCAAGCGAAGCGCCCAGAAAAAGTCATCGTCATAGTCATAGTCATCGTTAAAAAACTTGCAAATGTGCAAGTTTTTTCGTATCTTTGCATTACCATGAGCAACTACTGAGCAACTACAAGGAACGCGGGCGCATGGAGTTGGCACAACTCTACTTCCCCCAACTCGGTGGGATAGCCGCATGGAAAAAATTACAGCACTGGATCAACATTTGCCAGCCGCTCAAAGACGAACTCAGACAACTGGGCTACACGGGCAAGCAGCGCACATTCACTCCCCGTCAGGTGAACCGCATTGTGCACTATCTGGGTGAGTACTAAACCCCTCCCTTCCTCCCCGAGGGGAGGAGAGAGCCCCTCCTCAATTTGGGAGGGGATTTTTGTGCAACCCCGAAAACGCCACAATGCCACAATGCCACATTGCCACATTAAGCACCTTTCAAGGGTTAGGCTGAGGAGAGTGGTTATGAATTGAAAGAATTTATAGTGAAAATATTGCAGGTTATAAGTATAGTAATTTTATTATAATATATAATATATATATTATATATTATAATAACTATAGTACTCTACACGAATCCCCTAAAGTCGGAACCACCTTAATGTGGCAAAGTGGCAAAGTGGCGATGTGGCAAATTAATCCCGATTCCACTTGCAATTCTCGATTCTTCTTGCTATCTTTGCATAAGAAATTGTGAAAATAACGGTCATGAACGAGATTCAAACTATTCAGAGCAAGATTTACGAGATTCGAGGTCAGCGAGTGATGCTCGACTTCGATTTGGCAGCAGCTTATGGTGTTGAAACTGCGCAGCTTAAACGTCAGGTCAGACGCAACATCGAAAGGTTTGAAGGCGAGGATTTTATGTTTGAGGTCACACCAGATGAAATCATGAGATGCCAATTTGGCACCTCAAGTTGGGGAGGCCGAAGATACAATGCTTTTGCATTCACCGAACTTGGCGTAGCCATGCTCAGTAGTGTTTTGAGGTCAGCAGCAGCCATAAAGGTGAACCGTGATATAATGCGGGCCTTCGTGGAGTTCCGTCATTTAGCGTCGTCACTACCATTGTCAAATACTGCTGCAGACGTAGCTCAGTTGCGCAAGGACTTCGAGGAACTTAAACTCGACATCGAGGACATTCTCCATGACCAGAACGACATCAATGAGAGCACCCGCATGCAAATCGATGCCATCAGCACCGCTCTTGCCGAACTGCAATCGAAGGAGCCGCGCCAGAAACCTCATCGCCGAATAGGGTTCATTAAGGATGAAGAAAAGTAGAATAATTATGGCATACTACTCAAAAACGATACAGGAAGAGGAACTCAAGAACAAAGTTCGCGAGGAATGGTTTAACAAATATGATAATACTGGAATCCCTGGTAAAGTAGATTTCTATGTTGGGCATGATAATAATACTTACCTGTGGGCTGAGGCTAAACGTGGAGTGAAACGAGATATATATGAGCAGTTTGTGCAGCTAATACTCACAATTGGCAAAGATCGTCGTTTCGATCAGCTTGAAGCACCCGATTATCTTGGTTCTTTTGATGCAGAGAAGATAGGTTTCGTTCATTACGACGAAATCTCTGAAGTGTTTGAACTTAACGATTTTAATTGGCAGGTGGCTCCATCTGATCACACAACTAAAGAGTTTAAACAGCTTTACGAATTGGTACATGAAACGTTGAAGGATCATGTTTTCATTTTCAATTTTGAACAACAGGGAGATAGCTTACGCTATTTTATAAAGGACAAGTTCTCCTTGACAGGAAGGCGAGCATCCAAAATAAATGTAAATAAGAACAACTTCCCTCATATATACCGCCGCTGGTTGAAAGAAGTGAAACCTTCACTTGCCGTTGATTGGGAAGATTTGGCTCCTAGAGGAATTTACGACTGTGACTTTTTCCTTGCAGATTTAATGTCACAAGAAAACACGACGTTATTGGAGAATCTTTCTGTACTGCTAAAACTGAATTATTACAAAGTAGTAACGGGACATAGGCAAGGCGGGCTTCCTTTGTTTACAGATATTCAGTTTAATGATAACCAGATGGCTCATCGCTTATTCTGGCAAAGGTATAAACGCCCACCACGTGAAGAATATAGAGACTATATCATTGAACGCTCAGATAGGTTGCGTCCTCAAAATGTAAGGATGTATCATGGAGCATATTATACACCTTTGAAGTGGGTTGAGAAAGCACAGGAGTATCTTGCTATGGAACTTGGTGAAGATTGGCAGGACAATTACTATGTGTGGGATTGCGCTGCTGGCACCGGAAATTTATTGGCAGGGCTGGTAAATAAAAACAATTTGTGGGCATCTACATTGGAACAGGCTGATGTGGCGACAATGAACCAACGTATTGAAGATGGTTTCAATATGTATCGTAATCATGTGTTTCAGTTTGATTTTCTAAATGATTTTCTTTTGGATTATACAAATGATGAAGGGGAATTTAAGCAATCGAAAGTTCCACCTGCTCTTCAAGCAATTCTAAAAGATGAAGAGGAACGAAAAAAACTCTTAATCTTTATAAATCCACCATTTAAGGAGGCTGCTACTAGTACTACAGTAACAGGAACTGGAGAAAATGCTACTGGGGTGGCTGTTAAATCAAAAATATACAAAACATATTCAAACGACTGGGGTATATCATGTAGGGAACTATTTGCGCAGTTTTTAATTAGAATCCATGAGCAAATAAATGGTTGTAAAATAGGTCAGTTCTCGAAATTGAAGATACCTGTTGCTCCTAATTTTGCAGGATTTAGAAGACTATTCAGAGCAAAAGCAGGGCGTTGCTTTATCGTCCCTGGCAAAACTTTTGATAACGTAAATGGCGGTCAATTCCCTGTAGGTTTCTTCACTTGGCATACTGATGACAAGCAACCTATTGGTGAGATTGTGGCAGATGTTTTTGACAAGGAAGGTGAACCTATTGGGACCAAACGTCTTGCTGTTAATCAGGATGTTCGTTCTATTAACGATTGGATAATTTCTACACGCAATCGTACAGGCGAAAAGAACATTGGTTATATGTCTGCATACGGTTGTGATTTTCAACACCAAAAAAATAATTTCATCATAAACGATAAGTCGCAACTACCGCATCCACGTGGGACACAGGTGACAGATATGAATCTAAAAGAGATTGCTATTTATCTTGCGGTTAGACATTCTGTAAAGAAGAATTGGCTTAACGATAGGGATCAGTTTACAGAGCCATATAATACTTGGATTTCTGATGTGGAATTTCAAAATGATTGCCTTGCATATTCATTATTTAGTGGTTCAAACAATATTCAGTCTGAGTATGGTGTGAACTATTGGCAGCCATTCACAGAGGATGAGCTTGGGATAAATAATGAATTATCAAACCATTTCATGACTGATTACATCTCGGGCAAAAAAAGACCTCAAGTATTATTAGGTGACTTATTTGAAACCGGCAATCAGCCTAATGACCAGCCGCTTGTTTTCTCAACTGAGGCAAAGGTTGTATTTGATGCTGGTCGTGAATTATGGAAGTATTATCACAAACAGCCAGATGCAGACTTAAATGCTTCTTATTACGATATACGTAAGTATTTCCAAGGAACGAAGTTAAACAAGAAGGGGAAAGAAATTATGAACTCTACAAGTGAGGATGAAACCTACATGCGTCTTCATTCTGCTTTACGTCAAGCTCATCGAAGATTATCAGAGAAGATAGCCCCGAAGGTTTACGAACACGGTTTCTTAAGATAGAGCATATTGTAACTATTATCTGGATTGTATGGACTAAACAGGAACCCAAAAAGAAAAGTGACATAATTATGACGCAAATGATAACCGCCAGGGAATTGCTGGCACAGATTGAGAACAAATACTTCAGGGGAGCCAAACTTGAAAAGGCAAGCCTGACGAAGGGTGATGAGCGCAGGGTTTATAGGCTGGAGCAGGTGGAGCGGCTGCTGAAGAATACGAGGGGCGCGGTGTCGATGGCTATGTGGTTGTCGGACATGTTCTGGACGGCCGACGAGGGCAGGGTACCGATGGATGAGCTCAACCCGTTGCTCTCGCTTGAGGGATTGCAGACGCTGACAGATGAGGAAATGCGGCGTCTGCGGCTCATTCTGGAAGTGGCCGGATTGTGTCACGACCTGAGCCTGCACTTCATGTTCGACTTGAAGGAGGCCTTCAGCATCAGAAACGACTTCTGGGTGTCGAACAAAAGACTAGTGGAATGGCTCTCCACTACGGAGTATGAAAGAATAGCTATGTACACGGCATTCATCATGAAGAAGCACGCCACCAGCGTGTATGCATACGGGCATTTTCTGCCAGCACAGGATGAGTTGGCAGAGCTTTACTCGGCGGAGTATGAATGCTTGGTGGGCGACCCGGAAAGTACGGAGATGCCCGCTCGTGAATACGTGAAGACCATCATCGACGCTCTTCAGCAGATTGAGCGGCATTGGCAGCGGGGGCGCAGACTGAAACTGAGACCTGACTTGGTGATGCTGCACGATGAGATCTGCAGCATGGTGCCACGTAGGTTTTCGTCTGATGTGCTGAAGGCTGCCCAGGCACTCTTCGATTACATGGACAAGGAACTCTGCGGTCGGTTGGTGCTGAAAGACTATAATTATAATGCATCTTCGTGGAGCGAGCAACCCGAGTCTGTAAGGCGCACCACCGCGGAGACAATGGAGCGCTTCGCCGCCAAGGTACGCGAAGTGCGTGCTCAGTATCTGCCTGAAGGCTGGCTGACTGATGACTCGCTGGCTTTTGGCTATCTGATGGCTCATGCCGAACGATGTGGGCAGGGCTGGTGGCGCAAGGAGGATGATGCCCTATGAAAAATAGTCGCGAGGACTATGCCTCGCCCTCGGAATGGCTGGCAGAACTCAAGCAGGATAAAGCATGGCTGACTCAACTGCATCGGCTCCAGTCGGCATCGGTTGCCGAGATGAGCGCTTATCGTGAAGATGCCGTCGGGAGAATCCTAAAAAGCTTGACTTTCTTCTACTGGAATCTATTCAAGCATGCAGAGCCTGCGGTCGAAGAGGTATGGGGTACTAAATTGTCGCTTCCAATGCTGAAGATGCAGACCATTTGCGTGCTTACGATTGAGTGGATAGAGAAACACAGCAAATTGCAGTCTGGGAACGAGTTGCCAGAGCAGTTGGCTTCTGAAGAGGCGAAGAAATACTGGCGGCGGCTGCAAAAGGTATATTGCCGAGGTGTTTGCAGAGAGAATGAATATAAAATCAAAGTGGAAGACGTTTCAGCAGTTTTGGGGCATCAATAATCTGGCCCAGGAAAAGAATAAGTTCTTGGAAACAGGTAAGTTGCCTTCGCGTTCGAATGAGATAGACACCATTTTCGAAGAATAACATAACAACTGATTATCAGTGTAATCATCCCCTATATAGGAACTATCGGTAGGCACTATATAGGGGATTTCTGTATTATATTTGCCGTAACTTTGCCATTGGAAAACAGAAGAGACGAGGCGAAGTTGCCTGAGTGCTCAATCCCTGTGAGTACACCGATAAAACATGTCAAGAGATTTGATGCTAGGCAAACGCCTTTATGACCGCCTGATGATTCAGGCACGGCAGCAGACGGCACTCATAAACCGGTGCCGCAAGCACAGACGAGGGAACAAAGGAACGGCGGACCAGCCCTTCTACGCAGAGTTTCTTAACCGCTAATTTCACACATTATTAATTAATCTGAGACGAAAGCTTGGTGAGGGAAGTCTCGCGAGTGAAAAGGATCCAATTTCAGCACTTGCCGAATCTCGCAATCCGATCAGAAAATGAAATCAGAAAAGTATCAATATGAGATTTTGCAAGCTGTCAAGATGGACGGCAGTATTAATTTCCATGCCAACGGCGACATCAACCTGTATCCGTGCCCGTGGGAAAGTGACAAGCAAGTGACTAATGGCGAGCGCGTGCGCTATAGGGGAGGCATCGAAGTAGATAGTGACGGGCGCACCCGTGTGAAACGCTACAATGAAGGAAAGAACGGACCGTTGCATGACACACTCTTCGAAACTCCTCATGGGGCTGTGAAGATAACACGCCCGCAGACGGGGTATAGTGATGGCTACCGCCGTATCTCTCATGAGTTCGTGTACGTGACGTTCAAGTTCCCGAAGAAATATGGGGCTACGCTCACGAGATCATTCTTCGAGCAGGAGGCTGAGGAGATTTTGTCTTACCTGAAAACCAGGAAGGAGGAAACGATATGGAAGTAAACGAGCAAAAGAAGTATTTCACGACCATCGGCAGGGGGCACGGCGCTCCTTGTCTCCCCGCCAGTCGCGAGGATTGGGAACGCTTGAGAAAGGAGCCCTGGCTGAAAGAGATGTGTGAGCGCATCGAGAAGGGTGAGGAAGAACTGAAGCACAAACTGCCAGTGTGGACGCCATCGTGCGCTGAATTCAAGGACAACCATAGGGCGATTGCCGATGCCCTGAAGCCGCTGCCCCGATTGATGATGGACTTCGATGAGAAGGGACATACGGTGGACATTCTGTCCAAGTTGAGAGTTGAGATTTTAGAGTGTAGAGTTGAGAGTTCAGAGTGTAGAGTTGGGGCTGCGCCTGATCTTGGCGGGATGACCATTCTGCTCGTTGAGGAATCGGTTCGCCGCGGAACGCATGTGCTGGTGGAATTGCCTGAAGGGATGACTGCCGACGAAGCACAAAGGCTGATGGCGGAGGCTACCGGCTATGAGCCCGACAAGGCCGTGAAGGATGTGGCGCGCTGCATCTATATGGTGCCGGAGGACCATACAAAGTATATAAGTGAGAAGCTGTGGAAAACCCAACAGACTCTTGCCCTGAAGACTCTCCCCCGGCCCCTCCCTGTGAGGGAGGGGAGTGATTACCCTCAAGCTTCACAAGAGGCGGGTTCACAAGGCTCGCAAGGGGCGGATTCACAAGGCTCACAAGGGGCGGATTCACAAGGCTCACAAGTATCTACTCCCCTCCCTCACAGGGAGGGGCAGGGGGAGAGTCTTCTTCTTTTCCGCGGTATTCCCTACACCTCTATTATTAATGAGTGGTGGCTCCGTAATGGCGGTGAACCTCAGGAGGGTGAACGTAACGTGAAACTACACAAGTTGGCCGTGAACCTCAGGGCGATTTGTGACAATCGCAAAGAAGTGCTGATGCAGGTGATGCCACGGTTCGGACTCTCTGAAACGGAGATGAAGAGCATCGTTGACTCGGCTTGCAAGGAACCGCCAAAGGGTATTTCGAAGCTGATGCAGCAGATTGTGGAAAGTGAAGAGTTAAAAATGGAGACAGAAGAATTTGCTGCCGCCCATCCTGAATCCATTGATACCGCCGAAGGCGATTCTTCATTCTTCACTCTTCACTCTTCACTAAAAAAGGGGTTACCTATTGGCCTGAAAGAATCGTTGATTGGTGTTCCCCAGGGGATGCAGTTGCCTGTATTGTGCTCTGTATTGCCCATAGCGGCGGCCTATGCCGACCAGGTGGAGGTGGAGTATTGCGACGGGATGCGCCAACGGTTGGGGCTGATGTCGATCATCCGCGGCGAGCAGGCTTCGGGCAAGTCGGTCTGCAAGAATGCGGTGGACATCTGGAAGCGTCAGTTTGATGAAGAGGATGCCCTGGCCCGCAAGCGCGAGGAGGAATGGAAGGAGCGCAAGAAAGCCCGCAAGGCCAACGAGAAGGCTCCCGACGATCCTAAGGTGTTGATTCGGATGGTGCCCGTAACGGTCTCATGCTCAACGCTCCTGAAGCGCTTCAAGTATGCCAATGGCCATTGCCTCTACTCCTTTGGTGAGGAGCTGGATACCTTGCGGAAGACCAATGGTGCCGGTTCATGGAGTTCGAAGTACGACATCTATCGCCTCTCGTTCGACAATGGCGAATGGGGTCAGGATTACAACTCCGACCAAGCCGAGAGTGGCGTGGTGAAGGTGGCCTACAACTGGACGATGCTGGGCACGAACGGAGCCATGCGCAAATGCTTCAAGCAGGACAATATCGAGAACGGACTTTCGAGCCGTGTGCTGGTGGCCGAGATGCCTGACTCCTCGTTCTCCAAGATGCCCAAGTTCGGCAAGCGTTCCGCAGGGGATGAGGCCCGCATCAACGAGGCAGTCACGAAACTCCGCTCGTATAGTGGATTCATCGATACACCACGGCTCCGCAAGGCCATCGAACGGTGGGTAGAGGAGAAGCGCGTGGAGGCTGCCAAGGATATTGACCGCGTGAAGGACACTTACCGCAAGCGTGCGGCCGTCATCGGATTCCGTTGCGGAGTGATTTGCAGGTTACTTGAGGGTAAGGAATCGAACAGGTGTCTGGAATTCGCTACGGCCATGGCAGAATATTGTCTTCAACAGCAGATCTCAGCCTTTGGCGAGGCCTTGAGCAAGGAATATGTAGAGGCTAAGGATGAATGTCAGCGCTATGGTGCCAATCACTCGGTGTTTGACCATTTGTCACCCGTGTTCACGATGGATGACCTCAGGGCTATGAAACGAGGTTTCTGCGGAGAGTCAGCCTTGCGCAACATCATCACCCGCTGGCGTCGTGACGGATGGATTGAGAAAACAGATTCGAGACATTGGAAGAAGGTGGCCAAGGTGTAAATGCCACATTGCCACATTGCCACTTTGCCACATTAAGGTACTTTAAACACGAATTTTTAATAAACTAAAAACCGATAAACAATATGAAACAACCAAGAGGATTGCGGAACAATAATCCGCTGAACATCAGAAAGAATAACAAGACCCAATGGATTGGCCAGTGCGGCAAGCAGGAAGACCGCTCGTTTGTGCAATTCCGCTCAATGGCCTATGGCTACAGGGCTGCCTTCAAGGTGCTGCAGAACTACAGGGTGCTCTACGGCTGCATGAACTTACGGCAATTCATCCAGCGCTGGGCCCCGCCCGCGGAGAACCATACGGATGAATATGTGAAGAGCGTGGCAAGATCGGCAGGAGTCAATCCCGATGCCCTGCTGCCGTCGCCGAGAAAGGCCAAGGCGCTATGGGTGAAGATCGTGGCCGGTATGCATCTCGTTGAGAACGGTATGATGCCCGTTACTTCCCAAATTGAAGAAGGCTGGGATCTGGCGTTCGAAAGGATTTAAATAGAAGACTCTCCCCCTTCCCCTCCCTGTGAGGGAGGGGAGTAGATAGTTCTTCAGCTGAGGTAATCACTCCCCTCCCTACAGGGAGGGGTTAAGGGGGAGAGTCTTTTTTTCTATATTTAGTTCTTGATGTTCGGCTCTTCGAGACCGAGGCCTTTCTTGCGGTCAACGACCTTCAGGATGAGACCGAGCACGAGGGCTGCGAGACCGAGACAGGCAAGCATCACCAGGGGCGCGGTGTAGTTATACTGAGTGGGGTCGGTGACACCAGGATTGGTCTTATCGAGTACCTTACCGATGAGCAGGGGGAACAGCCAGAGTCCGATGTTCTGAATCCAGAAAATGAGGGCATAGGCGGAACCGATAATCTTGGCATCGACGAGCTTAGGCACACTTGGCCACAGGGAAGCAGGAACCAATGAGAAGGATGATCCCAGTACGAGGATGGTGAGGTAAGCGATGACGACACCTGCTACACCATTGCCCTTGAAGGCAGGCAGGATGAAGGCGAAAGTGAGATGACAGGCGATAAGAAGCAGGGAGCCCAGAACCAGCATGGAGGCTGCCTTACCCTTATGATCAACATAATTGCCGAGAATCGGCGTAATGCCTACTGCCAAAAGTGGGAACACAGCGAAGATGGTCTCTGCCGACTGGCGCATGTAACCCATATAGCAGAACACGACAAGGGCTACGACGGCCAGACAAAGCATACCGTATTTGAGTAACGGCTTCTTCATGAAGTTAAAGGCGAAGGCTGCAGCTGCCACCACCAGCATGATAAGATACTGAATGATGGTCACAGAGGTGCCTGCCCAGAATGAATCGGGAGCAAGTTCCGTGAATGTGAGATTGCATTGCAGCATGTTAACGGCGTACTTCTGGAAGGGGAAGATAGCAGAATAATAAAGAACGCACAGAAGAGCTACCAGCCAGAAACCGCTGGAGGTAAGAATCTGTCCGATATCGCTGACCTTGAAGGGATCGTCTTTCTCTTCGGCCTCACCAGTCTGTGCATCCAGTTTCTTATCCATAAAGAAATAGACCACGAACATCATCAGGGCGATGCAGAGCAAAACAACGCCAAATGCAACGGAACGGCTCACGCTGATAACACCACCCAGCTTTGCGAAGAAGGGCGAGAAGATCATACAGGTGGCCACACCCAGACGGGCGAGTGCCATCTCGGAACCCATGGCCAAGGCCATCTCGCGGCCCTTGAACCACTTGACGATACCACGGCTGACCGTGATACCGGCCATTTCAGCACCACATCCGAAAATCATGAAGCCGATGGCTGCCACTTTGGCAGAAGCTGGCATTCCCTGATAGAAGGGTGATACGCCCAATTCATCGAAGCCGGGGATGTAGTTAAGGTTATTGGTAAACCATGTTTCCAGTCCGCTTCCGGCAAAACTTTCAGCAACGGCATACCATTTGATGAGGGCACCCACGAGCATGACGGCTCCTGAAAGAACAGCCGTAAAGCGCACGCCCATCTTGTCGAGAATGATTCCGGCGAAGATGAGGAAGAAAACGAATACGTTAAGGAATGTCTCTGCTCCCTGCATCGTACCGAATGCCGTAGAATCCCAACCACGGGTTTCGAGCATGAGGTCCTTGATAGGGGAGAGGATGTCCATAAAGATATAGGCACAGAACATAGCAAGTGCCAATAGCAGCAAGGCTGTCCAGCGCATAGCTGCAGAGTCGCGAAGGGTTTTTTGTTGTGTCATTATTATAGATTTTTCTTAATTCTTAATTCAAAAATGATAATCGGTAACCGACAACTCTTAATTCTTAACTCTTAATTCTTAATTCTACTTCAGCCAACGGTCGAGCCAGTTGAAGTAGGTGCGTTGCCAAAGAATGCCGTTCTGAGGTTTCAGCACCCAGTGGTTCTCATCGGGGAAGATGAGCAGTTCAGCAGGAATGCCACGCAAACGGGCTGCATTGAAGGCGCCCATGCCCTGGTTGTAATTGATGCGGTAATCTTTCTCACCATGGATACAGAGGATGGGCGTGTCCCATTTGTCAACGAACTTATGCGGAGAATTCTCATAAGTACGACGGGCATTTTCAGTCAGGTCCTTGTTCCAGAATGCATCGTCATACTCCCAATTGGAGAACCAGACCTCTTCGGTGTCGGTATACATGGATTCGAGGTTGAAAGCACCGTCGTGGGCAATGAAGCACTTGAAGCGCTTGTCGTGATGACCTGCCAGATAATAAACCGAGAACCCACCGAAAGAAGCACCTACGGCTCCCATGCGGTCTTTATCCACGTAAGGCAGATTCTCTGCGGCATCATCGATAGCCGAGAGATAATCTTTGATGCATTGTCCTGTCCAGTCGCCGGAGATTTCTTCCAGCCATTCCTGTCCGAAACCGGGAAGTCCGCGACGGTTAGGAGCCACTACCACATAGCCCTGAGAGGCCATGATCATGAAGTTCCAGCGATAGCTCCAGAACTGAGATACGGGACTCTGCGGTCCGCCTTCACAGAAAAGCAGGGTGGGGTATTTCTTGGTTTCGTCAAAATTTGGAGGAAGGATTACCCAATAAAGAAGTTGCTTGCCATCGGTTGTCTTTGCCCAACGCTGCTGAACGGTTGGCTTTCCTAATTGTGAGAGGATGTGATCGTTCTCGCGGGTCAGTTGCGTGACTGTGGCGGGAATGAGACTGAAAGGATGGGCTTCCGTAACTTGAGAAGCACCCTTCTTCGCTTTCTTGGCGGGTGTCACGATGTAAAGGTCGGCAGGTGCTGTGTAGCAATGACGCTCAGCAAGAATCTGCTTGCCGTTGTTCATCATCTGAAGGCTGCCGAAATCGGCCCAGTCGTCAGTAAGTTGTGTGATCTCTCCCTTCCAGTTAATGCGGTAAAGGTTCTCTGTAGCGTGCCAAACACCAATGAAATAGATCATGGCGTCTTTGGTGTCGCTCCAACAGAAATCGTCGACATTAGAGTCGAAAGACTCCGTGACATATTTCTTCTCGCCCGTTGCAAGGTCATAGATACACAGACGGGTGCGGTCGCTTTCGTATCCATTGCGTGCCATGGAAGTCCATGCCAGGAACTTCCCGTCAGGTGAGAACTTGGGATTCTGGTCGTAGCCAGGATTGTTCTGAAGATTGGATGCTGCATTCACGGCTTGTGTCTTCATCGTCTTCGTGGGATCAATCTTCGGTTCCTTATAGCCAGCGGGTTTACAAAGGTTCTTCGTTTCCCGCGTTTCTATATTATAAAGGTAGATGTCGGTATCGGTGGAAATGGCATAGTCGACGCCTGACTTCTTACGAGATGTGTAGGCAATGCATTTCGAGTCCTTACTCCAGTCGAGTTGTTCAATGCCACCGAATGGTTTCACCGGGCACTCAAAGGGTTCACCCTCCATGATGTCGATGGCGTTTGAAATACCATTTGCTGTGACTTCAGCCACAAAAGGATGGGGGATAGACTCTACGTATTCGTCCCAATGGCGGTAATTGAGGTCGGTGACGAGTCGGCCTGTAGCCTTTGGCAGGTCCTCAGGATTCTTCTGGATACTCTCATGAAAGGGAATCTGTTTGATGAGGATGACGTGCTTGCCGTCGGGTGAGAACTTATAGTCGTCGATACCGTCTTCGTCATTGGTGAGCTGACGACGGTCTGTTCCATCGGGAAGCATACTCCAGATCTGACCTCCGGAAAGGAAGGCAATACGTGTTCCGCCTTCTATCCATGCAGGAGACACCTCGCTTTTGGATGAAAGGGTGAGTTTACGTTGGTTTTTGCCATCAGCATCCATTACGTAAAGCACCTGGTGACTCTTGTTCTGCTTCACACTATAGTAACCTACCTGATAGACGATTTGCTTGCCGTCGGGTGATGCCTGATAGCTGCCAATACGCCCCATTGCCCATAAAGCCTCGGGTGTCATCCGGTCGCTTGTGAGCTTCATGTTGTGCTTGCCAATCACTTCCGTTTCAGTTTGAGCGCTGGCAGGAACTGTGAGCAACAACGCAGCTGCCAGCAATAAGTTAGTTTTGTTCATAGATTTATTTGTTTTTCTTCATCTTTTCCTGCTCCATGCGGAGTTTACGGAGTTCCTCTGTCTGCTTCTGCATCTGTTCGATGCGGGCAGCCATTCCACTCATCTTCTTGGGATTATTCTTGTTCTCCTTATATTTCTTTTCGAGGATAGCCAACAATTTAGCGTCATTAGTAGTCTTACGCAAGGTGAACATGATGGCTGCCGAGAAGAACAATGAGATAAAGTAATAGAAGTTCAGACCTGAAGAATACTCATTGAAGATGAAGAAGAACATCAGTGGCATCAGATACATCATGTATTGCATAATCTTCATCTGTTCTGCCTGCTGGCCAACCATCTGGTCCTTCTGCTGCTGCATGGAGAACCAGGAATAGAGAATCTGGGCTCCGCAGAAAAGGATGCAGGTCAATGAGAGGTGATCGCCGATACCCCAGATGTGGGTGCCCCACTCGAAAAGCGGGTCATAGGTGGAAAGGTCGTCCATCCATAAGAACTTCTCACCGCGAAGTTGAATGGCATTTGGAACAAAGAAGAACATGGCCATCCAGATAGGCATCTGAATCAGCATCGGCAGACATCCGCTGAGTGGAGACACACCATATTTGGAATATTCTGCCATCATGGCCTGCTGTTTCTGCATTTGGTCCTCAGGCTTGTCAAACTGCTTGGTAGCTTCGTCGAGTTTCGGTTTCAGTACGCGCATTTTTGCACTCGACATATAACTCTTCTTGACCAGCGGATAAGTGATGGCTTTCAGCAACAAGGTGATGAGAATCAGCACGATACCCATGTTGAAACCGAATGATGTGAGCCAGTCGAAAATATAAAGAGTGAACCAACGGTTGATAGGACGTATAATCCACCATCCCAGATAAACCAAGCGCTCGAGCTGTAATTCCTTTCCGAAAGTGCTTTGGTCCTCAATACCGTTTAGCGTACGGAAATCATTGGGACCATAATAGAATTCGAATTCAGATGCCTTTTGGCCGGAAGGGTCAAAAGCTGTCTTCAATTTAGCAGAATAGTCTTTCAGATATCCACTTCCTTTTTCCTGAAGAAGTGAGGTCATCAAAGCATTCTTCTGGAAATCGTCTTTGGCAATCATAACCGCTGAGAAGAACTGAGTCTTAAAGCAAACCCAGTCAATCACACGGTCTATTTCTATATCTTTCTCATCCTTCTGGTCGTTGAGTTTGTCGGTACCGCCATCAGCTTTATGATAGGTGAGGGCAGCATAGCGGTTTTCGAAAGAATAGCCACGTTCCTGTTGTCTGCATTTCTCATCCCACTGGACATCCATATCCTTCGTAGTCGGAGAGAAGAATCCGCTCATTCCGGTGGTACGGAGGTTCATATGAAGCATATAGCTAGGCCCTAACTTATATTCCATAGTGAGTTCCTTGCCAGGTCCCGCGATCGCTGTCATGGTGACAGTTGAGTCTGTCACATTTGAAGGCGTGAAATAAAGATCGCTGGTGATGATGTTCTTATCCTTGCCAGCCATCATGAATTTCAGTTGCTGCTCTTTCTCGTCAAAAAGCACAACATCAGGATTTCCCTTCTGGTCCTTGTAACCGCGGATAACGGCTTTTGTTACGGTGCCGCCTTTGGTGGAAAGTGTGAGTTCTAACTTCTTGTTCTTGAGCACTACTTTTTCCGCATTGCCAGAAAGGGCATTGTGGAAAAGGGCAGTCGTGTCTTGCGACGCCTCAACCAGTTCCTGTGCTTTTTTATCCAAAGCAGCTTTCTCGGCCGCTTTTTTCGTTTGTTCAGCCTTTACGCGGGCTACGTTTTCCAGTGAATCCTGCAGTCGCATTTGAGCTTTTTGCTCTTCGGATGGTTGAGTCCACCAAGAAAAACCAATAAGCACAGCTGCAATCAGGATGAATCCGGTAATTGTGTTTTTATCCATTGTTTTTAGTTCTGTTTATCTTTCCGTTAATATATAATAGGGTGCAAAGATACGAATATTTTTTGTGTTGGCAAAAATTATGCCTAAATATTGTGAATTCCAAAAAAGATTCGTAATTTTGCAATTGTTATGAAGAAATACATACTTATCTTTAGATTGACGGCATTGTTGTTGGCCATGATGACAGCAGGAGGTGTAAATGCCCAGGTAGCCGGAAATTCCAATAGTGGAAAAGGTAATAAACTCAGTCAGTATGAGGATTCATTAGCCATTTACAAGGCAAAACTTGACTCCATACAGACTTTACAGAAAGCCTATACTGCTTTTGACAAATACAGATTATTCTCAAGCAGTACGTTCTATAATGATATTGCCCAACAAAAACTTGGTCTTAATTCAGAGGTTAAAGACTCTGTAAATCAGGAAATTGACAATGCCCTGCTAAATATTTACTTGAAACATCCCGAACTGATTAAGGTAACAGAAGCAGAGCTGACAGAAGCAGGTGCCGTGAAACAGCAGATTACAAAGCCCATCGAGAATACAGAGAAACTGGTTGAGAAAGCTCCTGATGCCAAGGCGGAGCCTGTCGTTGTGGCTCCAGAGCCAGAACTGGTGGTTCAAAAGCCAAACTTCTGGACTTTCAAGGGAGACTATGCCGTTCAGTTCTTGCAGAACTATGTATCGGGAAACTGGTACAAAGGAGGTGAAAGCAACTATTCTGCAATGGCTAGTGCTATTATGGAGGCAAACTACGATAATAAGCAGAAAGTGAAGTGGGAAAACAAGCTTGAATTGAAATTAGGTTTCCGTACTTCACGAAGTGACTCCCTCCATGAGTTTAAAACCTCCGATGACTTGATTCGTCTGACCTCGAAATTAGGACTCCAGGCCACCAAGCATTGGTACTATACCCTCCAAGTTCTGGCCTATACTCAGTTCTGGAAAGGTTATAAGAGCAATGATCAGTTTATCTACAGTGACTTTTTCTCACCTTTTAACTTACAACTCTCTCTCGGTATGGATTACAAAGTTGAGTGGTTTAATAAAAAGCTCACGGGAAGTATCAACCTTTCACCTGCCGCCTATAACTTCCGGTATGTGGGACGTGAGGCTCTGGTTAAACGTAATGGCATTAAAGAAGGCCGTCATGCTTTGCATGACTTAGGTTCGTCAATGACAGCTGATCTTACCTGGAAACTGGCTGATAATATCAAGTGGAGGACCCGTCTCTATGGTTTCACTTCCTATAAGCGTGCCCAGATAGAGTGGGAAAACACATTCACCTTCCAGTTTAACAAGTACATTTCCACCAATCTTTTTGTCTATCCACGATTCGACGATGCATCTGTCAGAGATGATAAGACAGGCTATTGGCAGTTGATGGAATACTTTTCGCTGGGATTCAACTATTCTTTCTAAAGAGAGCTAAAGAAAAAGGCGCTGGAACTCCAGCGCCTTTCTTATAAGCTTTTAGCCAATTTATTAATTCTCTTTCATATTGCCTTCCACATAGAGGCGAGTCATTTCAACAGCACCATTCGTACGTACTGTGATAGTCTTCTTGAAATGTCCGGGGAACTTGCCCTTACCATTATATGTCACAGTAATTGTACCCTTTTCACCGGGTTTGATAGGAGTCTTGGTGTATTCAGGAACTGTGCAACCACAACTTGCCACAGCTTGATTAATCACCAATGGCTGTTCACCGATGTTTGTAAACGAGAAAGTGCATTTCTGAATGGACTCTGCCTCGGTGAAAGTTCCGAAGTTGTGTGACAGCTTCTCGAATTTAATCTCTGCAGGCTTCTGAGCAAAAGCTACAGAAAAAGTGCCAATCATTATGGCAGCTATCATTAAAATCTTTTTCATCTTCTTATATTTTTACGTTTTGTTCTGATAATACGACGTGCAAATGTACAAATAGTTTATCAAAGTATGTTCCGTTTTTTATACTAATTAACGATTAACTGCATTTTCATTCGAATTATTTGTATGAATCATGGAAAATGTGTAACTTTGCGGCACCAAAAATCAACATATAATATAATGTATAGAACAAATACTTGTGGAGAACTTCGTCTCCAGGATGCAGGCAAGTTGGTGACACTTGCCGGATGGGTGCAACGTACTCGCAAAATGGGTGGTATGACCTTTGTGGATGTACGCGACCGCTATGGTATCACCCAAATTGTTTTCGATGAATCAAAGAATGCTGACCTTTGCGCTTCAGCCAATAAACTCGGACGTGAATTTTGCGTTCAGGTGAAAGGTGAGGTGAGCGAGCGACAGTCGAAGAATCCCAAGATGCCTACTGGTGACATCGAGATACTGGCAACAGAACTGAATGTGCTTTCTGAGAGTATCACTCCTCCTTTTACCATTGAAGACAAGAGTGATGGTGGTGACGACCTTCGTATGAAATACCGTTATCTGGATCTTCGTCGTAATCCAGTGCGTAAGAATCTGGAATTGCGTCACCGTATGACCATACTTATCCGTAACTTCCTTGACTCCAAGGATTTCATTGAGGTGGAGACACCTATTCTTATAGGAAGTACACCTGAAGGTGCACGTGACTTTGTGGTTCCCAGCCGTATGAATCCTGGTCAGTTCTATGCTCTTCCACAAAGTCCGCAGACTTTGAAACAGTTGTTGATGGTGAGTGGATTCGACCGTTATTTCCAGATAGCCAAATGTTTCCGCGATGAGGACCTACGAGCAGACCGCCAGCCTGAGTTCACGCAGATTGACTGTGAGATGTCGTTTGTTGAACAAGATGATGTGATTGATCTCTTTGAGGATATGGCCCGCCATCTGTTCAAGGAAATCCGTGGTGTGGAACTGCCTGCTAAACTACAGCAGATGACATGGCATGAAGCCATGCGTCGATTTGGTAGCGACAAGCCAGATCTTCGTTTTGGCATGGAGTTCGTGGAACTGATGGACGTTCTGAAGAAAGGTAAGTTCGGTGTCTTCGACAATGCTGCCTATATTGGAGGTATCTGTGTTCCCGGATGTGCGAACTATACCCGTAAACAGTTGGATCAGCTTACTGATTTCGTGAAGTCACAACAGATAGGCGCAAAAGGTCTGGTTTATGTGAAGTTCAATGAGGATGGCTCCATAAAATCATCCGTCGACAAATTCTATACGCCGGAGGATCTTGCTGAGCTGAAAACAGCCATGGGTGCCAATGATGGCGACCTCGTGCTCATCCTCAGTGGCGATCAGCCGAACAAGACTCGTGTGCAGTTGTGTGCCCTTCGTCTGGAGATGGCCGAACGTCTTGGACTTAGAGATAAGAACAAGTTTGAATGTCTCTGGATTGTTGATTTCCCACTCTTTGAGTGGAGTGATGAAGAGCAGCGCCTGATGGCTACACACCATCCGTTTACAATGCCTAATCCAGACGATATTCCTTTGCTGGATGAGCATCCCGAACGCGTACGTGCCAAAGCTTACGATTTCGTATGCAATGGCATCGAAGTAGGAGGTGGCTCACTCCGTATTCACGATGGTAAGCTGCAGGAGAAGATGTTCCAGATTCTGGGCTTTACGCCAGAGAAAGCGATGGCTCAGTTTGGTTTCCTCATCAATGCCTTCAAGTATGGAGCACCCCCACATGCAGGTCTTGCTTTTGGTCTTGATCGTTTTGTGAGTATCATGGCTGGTCTCGACAGTATTCGCGACTGTATTGCCTTCCCGAAGAACAACAGTGGGCGTGACGTGATGCTTGATGCTCCCGGTTTCCTTGATTCGAAACAACTCGAAGAATTGCAGTTAAAGCTCGATTTGAAAGAAAACTGATTTGATTTAAGTCAAGAAATTGCCTAATTTACTGATTTTCAGTTTTAAGCGAAGTGTCGATTTGTAACTTTCTTACTACTTTTGCAGCGAATTAATTAGAGAAAAGGTTGAATTATATCAATCAGGATTAAAATTTATTTACTAAAATGGCAGAAAAGAAAGCAACAAAGGCAGCTGCAAAAGAGGCAGCTCCTAAGAAGGAAACAGTGAAGAAGGCAGCCGCTCCTAAGAAGGCCGCAGCTCCTAAGAAGGCAACTCTCGTAATCAACGCTGAGAACGCAGGTTTCAAGGCTGGTGATGTTTACAACGCACTTGCAACCGCTCAGAAGGCTCTCACCGTTGCTGAGATTGCAAAGGCAGCTAAGATTAGCAATGAGGAAGTTATCCTCGGTGCTGGTTGGTTGCTCAAGGAAGGCAAGATTGCTGAGGCTGAGGGTAAGATTGTTCTGGCTTAATTTCTTCAGTAACGATAAGAAAAGGGCGATGTGCTGCTTGCATACCGCCCTTTTTTAGTATCAAATTTTTAATGAGATATAGGATTGAACTACGATAAGGAAATATGGCGTGTGCTGACAGAGGCGGGAATGAATGGACTCAGTGTCCAGAAAATTGCCCGTCATGTCTTCAATGCATCTAATAATTTCTTTGAGACAGTAACTTTTGAAGAAGTTCATGCCTATGTTCAGCAATATCTTCTGAAGAATAGCAAGAATCCTGATTCCATCATTGAGTCAACAGGTGTCCGCGGTATTTACCGTATGAATCCTGCTTCTCAGGAATCTCAGCAGCTCATGCTCCTTTTCCGTGATGAGGAACCGGAAGAGCCAGCAACCCCACATGAAGATAAATCACTATCCCTTTTTGATTTCTGATTCTGTTATTTTTCTTTTTTCCATTTGGGGAAAAGTATATTCGGGAAATCCCTTTGTCCTTTCCTTTTTTATTTGTAAATTTGCAACGCAATAACAAAACCTTCATTTAAGAATAATTCTATGGCTATCGTAAAACCTTTTAAGGGTATCCGTCCACCGAAAGAATTGGTGGAACAGGTAGAAAGCCGCCCTTACGACGTGCTCAATTCTGAAGAGGCACGTGCGGAAGCAGGCGACAATGAGAAAAGTCTGTATCACATCATCAAACCAGAGATTGACTTCCCCGAGGGAACCAGCGAATACGACCCTCGTGTGTATGAAAAGGCTGCTGAGAATTTCCAGAAGTTCCAGGATAAAGGCTGGCTCGTACAGGATGATAAAGAGCAGTACTATATTTATGCGCAGATTATGAATGGTAAGACGCAGTATGGACTCGTGGTAGGTGCATATGTGAACGACTATTTGACGGGAGTCATCAAGAAGCATGAGTTGACTCGCCGCGACAAAGAGGAAGACCGTATGAAGCACGTTCGAGTCAACAATGCCAACATTGAGCCAGTGTTCTTTGCCTATCCTGACAATGAGGTGCTGAATGCGCTAATTATGAAGTATGCTGCCACAGAACCCGTTTACGACTTCATTGCTCCCATTGATGGTTTCGGTCATAAATTCTGGATTATTTCCGACGATGAGGATATAAAGACCGTGACTGAGGAATTCCGCAAAATGCCTTCTCTTTATATTGCTGACGGACACCACCGTTCTGCTGCCGCTGCTTTGGTGGGTGCAGAGAAACAGAAGCAGAATCCAAATCATCGTGGTGATGAGGAATATAATTATTTCATGGCCGTCTGCTTCCAAGCTTCACAACTGACGATTCTGGATTATAATCGTGTAATCCGTGACCTCAATGGTCTTTCCTCAGAAGAATTTCTCAAAGCACTTTCCAAAAACTTCATCGTTGAAAAGAAGGGTGCTGATATTTACAAGCCTGCCAAGCTCCATGAGTTCTCACTTTATCTTGATGGCGAGTGGTATTCTCTCACAGCCAAAGATGGAACCTATGATAACAGTGACCCCATAGGTGTGCTTGATGTGGATATCTCCAGTCGACTCATTCTCGATGAGATTCTCAACATTAAAGACTTGCGTTCCAGCAATCGAATTGATTTCGTGGGAGGCCTTCGTGGCTTGTCTGAGTTAAAGCGTCGTGTGGATAGTGGTGAGATGCGTACGGCATTGGCACTTTACCCTGTTTCTATGCAACAGATTATGGACATCGCCGATAGTGGCAAGATTATGCCCCCCAAAGCAACTTGGTTTGAACCAAAGCTCCGCAGTGGTCTCATTATTCATAAGCTGAGTTAAAGTTTATTTCAAGACTTCAGACTTCAAATTTTGAACGATACATTTAAAACCATAGCAAGCGAAGGCGAGGGATATTACACCGAGAAACGGAGTAAGTTCCTCGCTTTTGCCCATCACGTGGAGAGTGTGGATGAAGTGAAGGATATCATAGCCGCTTATCGGAAAAAATACTATGATGCCCGTCATGTCTGCTATGCCTATATGTTGGGAGCTGAACGTACAGTTTTTCGTTCCAATGACGATGGAGAACCTTCGAGCACAGCAGGAAAACCAATCCTTGGACAAATTAATTCCAATGAACTCACAGATATCCTCATCGTAGTGGTGCGCTATTATGGTGGTGTCAATCTCGGCACGAGCGGTCTTATTGTTGCTTATCGAGAGGCAGCTGCTGATGCCATTTCCAAATGTCGCATTGAGGAGCGTATGGTGGAAGATATCATCACCTATGAGTTCCCTTATGTGATGATGAATCAGGTGATGAAGATTGTTAAGGATATGCAGCCTCGGATTGTGGAACAAAAGTTCGATAACGCTTGCCTTATCCGTCTTGGCATTCGCAAGTCCCTTTCACAGGAACTCTTAAGCCGTTTAAAGAAATTGAGTTTTGAATAAGAAAAAAAATAAGGGAACCCTGCAAGGTTCCCTTTCTTTTTAGCGGAAGGTGAGGGATTCAAACCCCCGATACCCGAAAAGGGTATACCGGATTTCGAGTCCAGCGCGATCGTTCACTCTGCCAACCTTCCATTTCGGTATGCAAAAGTAATATATATTTTTGGTTCTGCAAAATTTTTCGTATCAAAAAATATGTTTTTAAATTTTAAAATCGCTTGGGCTATTTAAACTTGAACGCTCTTTTTGCATCATATAATCAGTTTCACACAAATTAGTTTTTAGTTATTAAATAGTTAAGTTATGAAGAAAATGATTTTGCTGCTTGTTGCAGCGTTTACAATGACCGGTGCTTTTGCACAGGAAGACAAAGGTAACAGAGACTCTCACAGAAGGTTCGACCGTACAGAGATGATGGTGAAGGAATATGGCCTTAATGAGACACAGGCTGCCCAGCTCAAGGAACTCAATGCCAAATATCCAGAACTTCAGCGTTTTGGAATGGGGCGTGGTGGACGCCGTCCGATGATGGGAAACCGTGGCGGTAATCCTCAGGTTGACGGTAATTCTGGTGCTACTGCTCAGGAACGCCCTGCACGTCCTTCACGTGAGGAGATGGAGAAGCGTATGAATGAGCGTCGTCAGAAGCAGGAAGCTTATGATCAGGAACTGAAGGGCATTATGACCGAGGATCAGTTCAATGCTTATCAGAAGAAGCGCGAGGAAATGCGCAACCGTCGTCCTCCACGTCGTCAATAGTCAAGAAGAATAGGTGGGTTCTTCCCTAAAGTAAGAGGCGTTTTAGAACCCCAAATTCTATATGGTTAGTTATTAATTGAAATGAAGAAGCACCTACTTTGTGAAAAGTAGGTGCTTCGTTCTTTGTGTAATTCTTTGGGATTAGAGACCTAATTTCTTCTTAGCGTCGCTGGCAGCCTTATCAATTGCCTCACCGGCTTTTTCTTTAGCGCCCTCAACAGCCTCATTAGCCTTGTTCACAGCAGCATCCTTTGCGTCCTTCACAGCATCAACGGCAGCGTCTTTTGCTCCTTCAACAGCGTCTTTAGCACCTTCTACAGCACCCTCTACTGCATCGGCAGCCTTAGCTGTAGCGTCAATGCCCAGAGCCTTCAGAGCATCGCCAGCACCCATCAGGGCGTCAACACTTTCAGAAGGAAGGTTAGAAATACCGTCAACGAGTGAGCTGATGGCAGCATTGTCACCAATAACAGCCTTAATCTTGTCAGCATTCTCCTTCAGGAAACCCTGTACTTTGCCAAGATACTCCTTTGCGAGCTCAGGATTAGCAGCGATAAAGCTGGCAACCTTTGCCTTGATAGCCTCAAGAGCAGTCTGCAATGCGCTTGCGTCATTCTTCTCAATCTGCTCGCTAAGAGCTGCGATAGCTTCATCAGCAGCTGCATTAACATCTTCAACGACAGCCTCGGTAGAGTCGATGATTTCCTCAGCATTTTTCTGAGCCTTGTTACCACAACTTGCGAATGAGATAGCCACCATGGCCAAAGCCAATACAAGAATTTTCTTCATAATTTTCAGTTTTAAAGTTAGTAAATTTTTAAATACATTTCTCTATAATTCGGGTCAAAGATACATTTTTTCCAAATACGTTGTTTCATTTGTTTAAAAGTTTTAACATAAAACGCTTGTTTGTAGGATATTCTTTTCGGTTCCCATTTTTTTTTGTAATTTTGTCGCGATGAAGATAATCGTTACTTTTCTAATGCTTCTGTCGACTCTTACGGGCATGGCCCAGAAGCGAGATCTCTATGAGTTCAAAATGAATATGCCTGTCTACGCCGACTCCCTTATTGCCGACATGAGCTATCCGATGGCATGGGGACAGTCGGAAGTAAAGGATTTTGCCGAATGGAAGCGTTTGGCAAAAGCAAAAGTTTTTGAGTGCATGATGACCCCGCCTCCATCTCCAAAGTCGTGGGATATCACCGTACTTGCTGAAGAGCAGCGGGATGGTTATTTGGCCCGCAAACTGGAGTTTCAGTTGAGCCGTTACTATAAGGTGAGGGCTTACCTCCTCATTCCCCAGGATGGGCATCAGAAACATCCCGCCATCAATCTTCTCCATGACCATGGCGCTCATCTTTTCATCGGGAAGGAGAAGATGATACGTCCCTTTGCTGAGGAGGAGTCCATTATTAAAGACGCTGACGATTGGCAGCCAATGGTTTATGGTGGACAATATTGGGGTGACTATCTCGCCAAACAGGGTTTTGTGGTTTTCTCTGCCGATGCTCCAATGTGGGGAGAGCGTGGTCGTGCTGAAGGTGTTGACCGTAGCAAATATGATATGATTGCCGGCAATATGCAGATGTATGGCCGTTGTCTTTCTGCCTTTATGACTTACGACGACATTGCTACCACTGAAGTGCTAGCCTCTCTTCCTGAGGTTGATGCAGAGCGTATAGGGTGTGCTGGTTGTTCTATGGGCGCTTATCGTGCATGGATGCTTTCTGCGTTGAGCGATCGTATTAAGGTTGGAGCTGCGGTGTGCTGGATGGTGACGAGTGATGTGCAGCTTACTTTGAAGTACGGCCGTTCTGAGAATGGTGGTTTTGCCAATTGTATTCCAGGACTTCGTCAGTATCTTGATTATCCTCATATTGCCTCTTTGGCATGCCCCAAGCCGATGCTTTTCATCAATGGCAGTCGTGATAAACTTTTCCCGGTACCAGGTGCAGAGAAGGCTTTTGGCGAGATGCGGAGAGTGTGGGAGAGTCAGGGCGTTGGTGACCGTTTGGTTACAGAGATGTGGGACATGCCTCATGGCTGTCCTCCCGATGCTCAACAGCGTGTGATGGAATTTTTCAAGCTTCATCTATGATTAAGGAATATCAGCTTCGTTTGCTGCCGCAGCAGGCCGCAAATGAGTCTACTCTCAAAGATTATCTTTCGCATGAGGAGGGTATTGGATTGAGTGACATTTGCCATGTCCGGGTATTGAAACGCAGCATAGATGCCCGCCAGCGTACCATTTATGTGAACATCAAATTGAGGGTTTATATCAATGAGGAACCTGTCGATGATGCCTATGCACATACTGATTATCCAGATGTCAGTAAAGCACCACATGTCATAGTCGTGGGGGCAGGCCCAGGTGGTCTTTTTGCGGCTCTTCGTCTCATTGAACTCGGTTTCCGTCCTATTGTGCTCGAACGTGGTAAGAATGTGCGTGAGCGCAAACAAGACTTGGCACTCATTACTAAGACACAACAGGTGAACGCTGAAAGCAACTATTGTTTTGGAGAGGGTGGGGCAGGAGCCTATAGCGATGGTAAGCTATACACCCGTTCCAAAAAGCGTGGCAATATCGAGAAGATTCTTAATGTGTTCTGTCAGCATGGTGCCTCAACGAATATCCTTGCCGATGCTCATCCCCATATTGGTACCGACAAGTTGCCGCGTGTCATTGAAAACATGCGCAACACCATTCTCAACAGTGGTGGTGAGGTCCATTTCCAGACTAAAATGACTCGCCTGCTTTTAGAAAATGAAACGGTAGTTGGCGTAGAAGCCGAATCTCAAGATTCTTCTCTCCTCACTCCTCATTCCTCAATTTTCAAGGGGCCTGTTATTCTCGCCACCGGCCATTCTGCACGTGATGTCTATCGCTATCTTCATGCATCTGGAATTGAGATTGAAGCTAAAGGGCTGGCTATCGGTGTTCGTCTTGAACATCCTAGTGAACTCATAGACCAGATACAATATCACAATAAGAATGGTCGTGGGCATTACCTGCCAGCTGCCGAATATTCCTTTGTAACACAGGTGGAAGGTCGCGGAGTCTATTCCTTCTGCATGTGTCCCGGTGGTTTTGTTATTCCCGCTGCTACTGGCCCGGAACAGATTGTAGTTAATGGCATGTCACCAGCTAATCGTGGTACGGCATGGAGCAATAGTGGCATGGTCGTGGAGATGCATCCTGAGGATGTTCCTGGCGAGAGTCCCTTGCGCCTTATGGAGTATCAGGAACAGTTGGAACGCACATGTTGGCAGCAAGGCAACATGAAGCAAACGGCTCCCGCCCAGCGCATGGTAGATTTTGTGAATAGCAAGGTCAGCTACGATCTTCCCCGAAGCAGTTATGCTCCAGGTCTTATTTCCAGCCCACTTCATTTCTGGTTGCCAAAGGAGATAAGCCATCGACTTCAACAAGGCTTCCGAAAGTTTGGCAGCATGAGCCATGGCTTCCTCACCAATGAAGCCTGTCTGATAGCTACTGAGACGCGTACCTCCTCACCTGTTCGCATTCTACGTGACCGTGAGACTCTTCAGCATGTCCGTATACAAGGCCTTTTCCCATGTGGAGAAGGAGCTGGATATGCTGGTGGCATTGTCTCCGCTGGTGTAGATGGAGAGCGGTGTGCAGAGAGTGTTGCCGCTTATTTGCAATCATAAATATAGAAAGGGCAGAGTCTCAAATTCATGACTCTGCCCTATGTGTTGAACATCTATTTATGCTAATCTTTTGGTAGCAAAACATTATGAGATCAAATGCACATCTCTCTGTGGGAATGGGATTTGGATGCCTTGTTCTCCCAGCACGTCATAGATACGTTCCATAATGTCGCTCACGGCATATATTTGCTTCACGGCATCTACCCAGCAAAGCAGTTTGAAATTGATACTGCTGTCACCGAATTCCGTGAACACCACCTTCACTTGTTTTTTCTTGTCAACATACGGATGTTTCATATCCACCACAGCCTTTTCCACCAGTTCCATAACCTCTTTCATTTTCGAACCGTATGCCACACCGAAGGGAATCAAAGACAGCACATATCCGTGGTTCTTTGTCAGATTGCGGTAGTTCTTCGTAAATAGCTGCGAGTTGGTGAAGGCGATAATTGTACCGTCGATGCTCTCTATCAGCGTAGAAGTATAACTGATACTGTTCACTTTTCCCTTTGTACCATCAATTTCAATCCAGTCGCCTACCTTCACGCGTCCTGCCATCAGAGAAATGCCGTAATAGATATTTTCGATGATGTCCTTTAAAGCGAAACCGACACCAGTAGAGAGTCCTCCTGAGATGACCACCAGCCAGGTATTGCTTACGTGAAGGATGCTCAGTGAGATGAGTAGCCATGCGCCCCATACAATCACCTGAATTACATTCTTTCCCATTACGTTGCGCGAAGCTGCAAGTTTTTTGTCACCTTTGCTCAGCTGTAATTTCAAGAAGTCCAAACTCACACGGTTTATATAACCGAAGAGGAAATAGAGAGCTACGACAATCAGCAGAGCGAAGATGCTTACCTTCAAATATTTTGTGTCGATAAAGCTTGTCGTCATAATGCGCTTCGTCAGTTCTCCGAGATTAAATATGTCGGCAGCCCAATAGATAGAGATCCAAATGGAAGCCAGAATCATCCATGGAAGCAGCACACGGTAAACGAAACGGAAGAGCCATGTTTCTGAAATAGGACGCTGGTAGATGTTGTGGCTGTCGCTATATTGTTTCATCCATCCCACAATACAGGTGATGGTCAGGATACATGTCAGCTGAATTGTCCACCAAATGAGAATCTGTACTGCTAGTAGGGTGTAACCATACCAGGAACTACAAACGCTTACCACGAAGATGGCCAATGTGATATATGTATAGAATACGTCACTACGTGGTATGCGCTTGCCATGACGGCGTATCACATTCCATTGCCAAAGAGCGGAGAGAAGCAACAGTGGTGGGAAGATCAAATTTACCAGATAGTTGGGAATAAGCACAATGCGGAAGGCAATCACAATGAAGCCCACAAAGAGCAGTGGTGCATAAATTCTCATCGCACTTTTAATCTGGTCACCGTCAACGCGAAGGAGTAGTGAGATAAGCACCACTGAAAGCATCCATACATATTGTACCATCAGTTTCGAGGCCATGATGAGGAAATTCTGGCTTACTGCAACGCGAAGCACCATCAGGATAATCGCCAGTGTAACTGCTGAGGTCGCGATGATGATACACATCCGTTTCTTTAGAAACGCCTCCGAACGGAAACGCTTCGGCACAAGGTATCGGATGGCCAGAGCGTTAAGTACAAAAGCAATAAACCCATAGAGGGCAATAAAAGTGAAATAAAAAAGGATATAGCTCGAGTCCCATTGCGACTTCACTTTCATCGGACGGTATTTGTCTTTCACGCTCGACATGGTGTATTGAACGTATGATTTCAACCGCCCTAGGATTGCTAAATAGTTTTGGTCGCCGTTGCGGAAAATGTTATTCTGTATCTCGTTGTATCGCTTCGAGGCATAGTCGTTTAAGTGTTTCAGTCTGGCCTCCGATCGTTCATAGATGTCAATATATTCTTGCATCTGGTTCTTGTTGTCCATTACCGTGTTTCGGATGTTTACGGCATAGGTAAGACATACGTTGCGGTCAATCTGGGCCTTTTCGCTCAGGTTTCTTACAGGCATAGTCTGAAGGGCGTTTATGAGAGAGTCATAGCGTGCCACTTCTGAATCAAAGTAGGTCAGGAAACGTCTGAAGGGCATTGTGTTCTGCTTGAACTCCCTGAATTGTTCAGTAGCCTCATGACAGGCATAGGCTTGGTCGAAAACGTACCCTTCCTTCTGTGAGTATAGCATCAGCGCGTTTTGGTTGCTCCGCTGCAGTGTTTGTATGAGTTGCCGGATGGTCTCTTCGTTACGCTTCTTGGTGGCTTCTGAGTTCCTTTCCTGATCGTGGTGCGTATCGGTGAGTTCCTCTCTGAGTATGTTGAGTGTTTTTTCAAGGTCCTGCTCTTTGAGCACGGCATGCGTTTGTACGAAAGCTCCGAGGAAGAGCAGCAGGAAAACTATTTTCTTCATTTTTCTGATTATTTTGCTTGCAAAAGTACATATTTTGACTTAACTTTGCAAACAATATTTTTTAATAAACCGTAAAAAGATGATACTCATTGCAGACAGCGGAAGTACAAAGACCGATTGGGCCTTCGTAGCTGACGGAAAAATCTCTAAGCGAATCCAGACGGCAGGCATCAATCCTGTCCATATGAATTCAGAAGAAATCAAGAGTATTCTCTCTCCTCTTAGCTTATACGATAATCCTCAGGAAGTCCACTTTTATGGTGCCGGCTGCATAGAGCCTTTTCGTTCAGAACTTGTTCAGGCTCTGCAATCCTTATTTGTAGATGCCCAGGTTACTGTCGATACCGATCTCCTTGGTGCCGCACGTTCACTTTTCGGTCATGAGTCTGGTATTGCCTGTATTTTAGGCACTGGCAGCAACTCTTGCGTATATGAGGATGGGCAGATTGTAGCCAACACTCCTCCAATGGGCTATATCCTCGGCGATGAAGGTAGTGGCGCTTATATGGGTCGTCTATTCCTGAAGTATCTTTTCAAGGGTCAGCTTTCCACTGAACTCCGTGACGGATTCCTTCTTGAATATCATCTCACCTACGAGGAAATAATAAATAAGGTTTATCGTCAGACAGGTGCCAACCGCTTTCTCGCCAGTCTATGTCCTTTCATCCACCGTCACTTGTCATTTGGTGAAGTCCCAGCTGTCAATCACGACACAGAAGTGCTCAATACCGTCGTGCGTACAGCTTTTGAGGATTTCTTCAATCTCAACATTCTTCCTTATCATCGTTCTACTCTCCCTATCGGATTTGTCGGTAGCATTGCCTGGCATTTCCGCTCTTTTCTTACCCCTATTTCTGAGGTTATGATGGGCCATCCTGTCAAGTCCATCCTTCAGAGCCCTATGGAAGGCCTTGTAAGATTCCACTCAAAGTAAAAAGGGGGCATAAAGCTTTAAGGACATCAAGGATTTTAATAACCAAGAATTAAAACTGTCTTATGAAAAAACTACTCATTTTCATGGCATTAACCCTTGTTTGTGGCAACATTGCAGCCAGGAAGCCAAAAAAACAACAGCAGTCACCTTTTATCCTAGTGAAGGACGGCCATTTTCTTCGTAACGGAAAACCCTATTATTACGTAGGCACAAACTTCTGGTATGGTGCTATCCTCGGTTCTGAAGGGCAGGGCGGCAATCGTCAACGCCTTCTTCGCGAACTTGACAACCTCAAGGCTTTGGGTATTGATAACCTACGCATTCTAGTCGGTTCTGATGGTGAACAGGGGGTTACCACCAAAGTTGAACCCACGCTTCAGAAAGCTCCCGGCGTTTATAATGACACCATTCTCGCGGGACTCGATTACCTTCTTATGGAGATGGGAAAACGTCAGATGGTCGCTGTGCTTTATCTCAACAATTCATGGGAGTGGAGTGGAGGCTACGGCTTCTATCTCGAGCACGCGGGTGAAGGCAAGGCTCCACGTCCTAATGAAGATGGCTATGCAGCATTTATGAATTTTGTAGAAAAGTATGCCTCCAACGATCGCGCTCATCAGCTTTTCTATCAGTACGTTAAGGATATTATTTCCCGAACTAACCGCTATACGGGAGTACGTTACATTGACGATCCCGCCATCATGTCATGGCAGATAGGAAATGAGCCCCGCGCTTTCTCTGATGCTGCTAAGCAGCCCTTTGCCCACTGGCTCTCCGAGACCTCCTGTCTCATTCGTCAACTTGACAAGAACCACCTCATTTCCATCGGTTCTGAAGGCAAGTTCGGGTGCGAAGGCGACATGAATCTCTATGAACAGATATGCTCCGATGCAAACGTCGATTACATGAACATTCACCTCTGGCCCTACAACTGGAACTGGGCTCATGAGCGCACGCTTCGCAAAGACCTTCCGCAAAGTTGCAGCAATGCCAAGGCTTATATCGATGAACATCTCCAACTCGCTAATCGTCTTGGTAAACCCGTTGTCATGGAGGAGTTCGGATTTCCTCGCGATGGTTTCTCCTATTCTCAGGAATCCACTACCCATGTCCGCGACGCCTTTTACCAATATGTCTTTGGTCTGGTAGCTGAGAATGCCCTAAAAGGTGGTAATTTTGCTGGTTGTAACTTTTGGGGTTGGGGTGGCGAAGCCAATCCCACTCATCAGCAGTGGTTGCCGGGTGACCCCTATACTGGCGACCCTGCTCAGGAAGCTCAGGGCCTCAATTCTGTCTTCTCCACCGATTCCACAACTATTCAGATTATCAGAGAGCAAACCCGTCGTATTAGTCAACCCGAACAATAAAAGTCTGGCTTTTTGAGTTATTTGTGATATTCGGTTTTGTTTTGTTCTCTTTTGTCTATCATTAAAAAGAATGCTCCCGGTCTTAATGAACGGGAGCAATAGAGGGGTGGAAATGAGCGGGATAACGTTTTATTTGAATTCAAATAAGCTGTTGAAACCCGTCATCAGGAAAACTTCTTGAATGTCGTCGTTGACACCTCTGAGATACACACGACTGCCCTTGAGCTTGGCATTCTTCAGGATGTTGAGAAAAATGCGAAGACCGCTTGATGAAATGTATGACAAATCGGTGCAGTCGAGGATGATGTCGTGACCCTCACAGTCGTAGAGCACTTCTGCTTCCTTGAGGGCTTTTGATGAGGCTGCCGTGTCAAGACGGCCGTCAAAATACATCACGTAGTCGTTGTCTTCTTTCTTGAATGTAGTATTCATTTTTCTATGATTTTATGGATTCTTTTTCTGTTCTATGTTGTCTAATGGGTTAGATTCTTTCGGAGTGTGAGTACGTTTTTGTCATTCACTCTTTCGTAGTTGATGGAGTCCATGATCTGACGTACCAGATGAATGCCAAGACCGCCGATGGGGCGTTCTTCTGCTGAGAGGGTGGTGTCCATTTCTTTCTGGGCTGTAGGGTCGAAGGGTGTTCCCGAGTCGGTGATAATGAATTTCAGCCTAAGGTCATTGGCCTTTGCCTCAATGTTGATATCTCCTTGTGTGCCTTCGGGGTAAGCGTAGTCAATGACATTGACGACTGCTTCTTCGAGAGCAAGGTTCATCTTCATTTCCTGGGACGGATCAATGGAGAGTTTCTCTGCAATGTCATCGACAAACTCGTTGAGCTTTGGCAGGCTGTTCAAATCGTTGGTGAGTGTGATGCTTTGCTTCAGCCGCTCGGTGAGTTTCTGTTTCGTGTATTTGATAGCCAACATCGTGAGGTCGTCGCTCTGCACATTGCCATCCACGAAATTCTTCACAGCGTCTGACATCCGCTGGATGGTTTTTTCGGGCTCTGGATTCCCGTTCTCAATCAGTTTCTTGGCGAATTCCATCATGCGTTGGTTGCCGAAGAATTCTTCGTCTTTGTTCTCTGCCTCGGTAAGTCCGTCGGTGTAGAGGAAGATGGATGTCTGCGGGTCGATAATGGTTTGCTGTGAGGTGTATTTCCAATCGCCCATGTATCCTACGGGAATGTTGGTGTCTACGAGAAGCTTTTCTACTTTGGAACCGATAATCAGGGGAGGGCAGTGCCCGGCGTTGCTGTAATGGAGCCGTCCTGTGGGGAGGTCGAGGGCACCGATGAAGAGTGTGACGAACATGCATGATTCGTTCATCTCGGTCATGGCTTCGTTTATTTGCCGTATGATGTTGCCGGGATTAGACTCATGGGAAGAAACTGTGCGGAAAAGACTTCGGGTGACAGCCATCACCAATGAAGCGGGAACACCTTTTCCACTGACATCGCCGATGCAGAAGAAAAGTTTCTCGTCGCGGATGTAGAAGTCGTAGAGGTCGCCGCCCACTTCCTTTGCGGGCTCCAGCATGCCGAATATTTCCACGTCGTCGCGTTCAGGATAGGGAGGGAATATCTTGGGAAGCATGCCCATCTGTATGCCATTGGCAATGCGAAGTTCGCTGCCGATGCGTTCTTTCTCCGCGTTGACGGCCTGCAAACGGTTGTAGTTGCGGATGGTGCGATAGATAATGTATCCCATGAGGGCCAGTCCTGCAAGCATGAGCAGCAGTAGGTTGAAAGCTACCTGACGAAGTTCGTGGAAGATTTCCTTATCAGAGCAGACAACGGCCATCGACCAGCCTGTGGTTCCCTTAATGGGAGAATAGAACACGTAGTTCTTCTGTCCCTTGTCGTCGGTAACTGAAGTCTGCCCACTCAGTCCTGCCATCATTTTACGGTTGATGTCGCGCGTTGACGTGTCGTTCATGTTGGCGGTGACTTCCTGGATACTTTGTTTCATGATGAGACTCTCTTCAGGACACACCATCAGCTGTCCCGTTCGCGAAATCATCATATTATAGGATGAAGGATAGATGGGGGAGGAGTTAATGAGTTCGTCAAGCCAGTCAAGTGAAACGTCAGCACCAAAGATGGCAACCGTCTTTCCTGTCTTATCGTGCAGGGGATAGCTGTAAGTGGTCACCATGGCATGGGCTCCCTCGTTGTCGAGATAAGGCTCACTCCAGTAGGGGACGCCGCTTTTCATGGGAACGCTGTAGAACTCCTTCTGCGTGTAGTCGTGGTCTTTTCCTCCGATTTGCATAGCCTCTGCAGGCTGTCCTTTCTCCGTCCTTACATAGGGTTCAAACCAATATCCTTTCCCAGGGTAGTAGTTGGGAACGAACGTAATACCTGCACCGAGAATCTGCTCGTTCTGTATAGCCAGGCGGCGTACAATGCCGTACATCGAATCAGGAAAGGCCAACATCTGCTCAGCCTCCCAAGCATGGTTCTTCATGGCCACCTCCACGGCGGTGAGAATATTCTGAATCTCAAGGTTCTTCACCTTCAGCTCGTTTTTGGCTCTTTGTTCCACCCCTTCGCGGATACCCTTTTGTGCATACCAGTACTGCACGGCTGCCGTAAGTTCTATCAGCACAGCTGCCGTAACGAGGATGGCTAGGCTCAGTTTCCCCTGAAGGGTTTTAAGATATCTTTTCAGATTGATATTTCCCATAATTGTTTATGTGGCTGCACTTTAGCAGCATTCTCCATGAAGACGGATTTAATCGGCGCAAAAATACGAAACTTTCCTGATATCACCAAACAATTTAACTGAAACATAGTCAAAATCTAAAAAACTATGTGTCTTTGTGTTCCGTTAAATAGAACCCTGCTTTAGAGCCGCCCCTTATCAAGGGGCTCAAAATGTATTCTGTTAATAAATCCCTGCTTTAAATCTGCCCTTTATCAAGGAACTCAAACGAAAAAAAGTGAACGGGCCTTTCCTTTTTCCCATAAAATACCTATCTTTGCAGCCGGAAATAAAAACAACAGCATAAAATCAAGATGGAATATATGTCACAGGAAGGCTACGACAAACTTGTAGCCGAACTCCATGAACTTGAGAGCGAACTGCCCAAAATAAAGGAAGCCATTGCCGAGGCACGTGCCATGGGCGACCTGAGCGAGAACTTTGAGTATCATGCCGCCAAGCGTGCGCAGGGAAGGCTCCTTAGCCGCATCAGCTATAAGCAGAAGGTACTTGAGAATGCCCGTGTCATCGACAAGTCGCGCATTAGCGCCGACAGTGTGCAGCTGCTGTGCAAGGTGGAAATTACTAACCTTGCGATGAACCGCAAGATGAGCTATACCATCACAAGCCCCAACGAGGCTGATATCCGCGAAGGTAAAATTTCCGTGAAATCTCCCATTGCCCAAGCCCTCATCAACAAGAAGGTGGGGGATGTGGTGGAGGTTCATGTACCTGCCGGACTGCTGAAACTCCGTATTGAGAGCATCAGCCTGTAGCTGTTACCTCCTTTTCCCAGAATTCATTCTACGTTAGGACTCAGGCTCCCGTTGGTTTCGGTGAGCTTGTTTTCTTTCTGCAGTTGTGCGACGGCTTCATTGATGGCAGCATCAACCTTTGGACCACGACGGCTGTAACCCAGTTTCTTGGCAACGATGAGTGTTAGGGCAGCCGCGCTGATGGAGAACTGTTCGGTGACTGCCTCCGTCACGGCATTCTTAATCTCCCGCATGGGTACATCCAGAATGTCGCGGCCATGGGCCTGACGATACCACCGCCATTCGTCCTTGTCCTGCTTACTTTTCCAGATGACGAGCCCCTGACGGTCAGTTTCCGCTTCATATTGCTGACTTACGAAATCACGCACAGCCTTTTGCATGCTGGCCGTTGTTCTTGGAATATTCCTCAGGGCACAGATGCGACGGCAGAGCGTGTTGAGCGTAAGGGGCTGTTCCTTTTCCACAATCCTGCGGATGAGTTCCCTTTCTTTCAGTTTATTGACTTCTGCAGGCGGCATCGTGAATTCCTCATAGGGCCGTGAAAGCGAAGGCTGTTCCAGAAGCTTCTCCTGAGAGATGTCAAAGGCCACGGGTCTCGTCTCTTTGAAAGCTGCGGGAGCCGTCTCTATCTGTTCTACAATGCGGTTGAGCACCCTTTCGGGATTGTTGAGCCAGTCCACGCTCCACACTCTCATCACCCGCCAGCGAAGACCTTCAAGCACGGAAGGCTGCACGATTTCACGGTCGCGAGTGGTCTGGGTGTCGCGATAGCTCTCGCCGTCGAGCAGAATGCCCAGCGTGTAGGTATCGGGCGATTCCTGACGGCTCACAGCCACGTCCACTTTGAATTGCGAGCGTCCCACATTGACATGCACCACATAGCCCTTGGCAGCTATGGCATCGGCAATCTCACGGGCAAGCGATGTGTCGCGTCGGAGTTCCGTGGCCTGGATGTTTTCAGCCAGAACCTGCTGCTCGGCATATTCCAGGAAATGCTTCAAGCCTTCCACACCGCGTGCCTTCGAACGGCGCAAATCGATATGTGAAGAACGCATCGTGGAGAATACCATCATCTCCTGTCGGGCACGGCTGACGGCCACATTCAGACGCCGTTCACCACCGGCATTGTTCAGAGGTCCGAAGTTCATGCTCACATTGCCGTGCTTGTCAGGACCATAGCCCACCGAGAAGAGAATCACATCGCGCTCATCACCCTGCACGTTTTCAAGGTTCTTCACGAAGATAGGTTCGTAGAGTGCATCGGCAGCCTGACGCAGGGCAAAGTTGTTGTCGAGTTTCTCCTGCAAAATGTCTTCAATGAGATTCTGCTGAACCACGCTGAAGGCAATGATGCCGATACTGGGTTGCAGCGCATCTGTCGAAGTTTGGCCATCGCCGATGAGCCGGCGCTCCACCTCCTTCACAATGGCTTCCGCCTCTGCACGGTTAGAGCGGCGTCCTCCCTTGTCGTAAACGCCTTCCACGGGAACAAACTGCACCTTCGTTTCCTGATCATCGACGGAAGGGAAGGTGATGAGCTTGCCGTCGTAGTATTCATTATTCGAGAAGGCAATGAGCGACTCATGGCGCGAACGATAGTGCCAGTTGAGTTGCAGCGACGGGATCTCCAGCGTGCGGCAGTCCTCAAGGATGCTCTCCAGGTCGTCGATGTCAGCCTCTTCCTCGTCCACGTTGGTGGAAGTGAAGAAACTCGTCGGCGGCATCTGCTTGGGGTCGCCCACCACGACCAATGCCTTTCCGCGGGCGATGGCTCCCACGGCCTCACTCGTAGGCATCTGGGAAGCCTCGTCGAAAATCACCAGGTCAAACTTCTCCTGCGTAAGGTCAAGAAATTGTGCCACCGACATCGGACTCATCAGCATACACGGGCACAGCCGCGGCATCAGCTTCGGAATCTGGTCGAAGAGGTCACGCAGGGAGAGACCGCGTCCGCCATTAGAGATGTTGCGGTTCAGAAGTCCTATCTCGCTGCTGTTGTCCAGGTTGTCGGTCACCCGTGGAATCTGGGCCGCCAGTCGTGCGTAGAGCTCCTTCTGTGAGAGCAGCTGGAACTGTTCGGTGAATTTCTTGTATTGTTCCACCTGTTCATCGAAGAGCATGCCTTCGAAGGTGCGCAGGGTTTCCGAAGCGTTGGTCTTCTCGCGGGCCTTCGTCAGGAAGAAAGCCTTGAAGAAACGGTCGCTGATTTCACGGGGTTCATGGTTGGCGCTTTCGAGGGCCTTCACCACATCGGTGAGTCCCAGTTGCTGCAGCTCATCCGTGTAGGCACACCAGTGGAACCAGTCGCGCATCATGGGCAGGTGTTGCTGCCAGCGGTTCAGGTCGTCAACGGCTTGCAGAATCTGCTCGTCGGAAGGCAATTCGTCGATGCCTGACTCCTGACGGAAATACTTCTTCATCACGTCATGAATGGGCTGAATGCTGGCATGCAATTCCTGATAGTCGGTGAGGCTGTCGAGTACGCGGTCGGCTTCCCCTTCGGTGATGTATGGATTATAGACGCGCAGACGTTTGATGAACGACTTCTTGGCAAAGATCCGTGGCAGGAACCACTTGGCTTTCGCAGCCCTCCATTCCTCGCGCAAATGATGCCCGTCGGTAGCGAGCAGTGCCTCTGAGTTGTCCTTTAGTAGTTTCTCTCTAAGAGTCTTTGCTTCAGCGAGTTGTAGCCGTTCGTTCTTGCATTTCTCCAAGGCAATCACAGCCTCCTTGAGACGGGCAGTTGTATCGCTTTCACTCTGCAATTCCTCCTGACTGACATGGAATCCTAAGAGGGCATGCTGCGAGGGTTGTCCGATGAGTTTCAAGACGGCAGCCAGACGAGTGTCAAGGAGCTGCTGAATGTCGGGGAGGGTAGAGGCCGTAAGAGCCTTCTTCAGCGTGTCGTTGGGCGTGAAAGGTTTCAACGGTTCGGCATGGATAGCCTCTTCCTGCAGAATGCAGTCATAGAGCGAGAATCCGTCGGCAGCATCCACGGCATGGAGCGCTTCCAGATAGCCGATCAGCTTTGACCGCTGGGCGTAGAGCTTTTCGGCGGTGGCCTGGTACTCGTTGGGTGTGGCAATATGACTGACGGCCAGCGCCTTCTCCAACTGACTGAGCACGTGGCGCTTCGTCACCTTGTTGGAATGCATCTCCAGACAGAAGGGGTCGAGGCCTATGTTGGCCAGACGGCTCTGCACCACACTCAGGGCAGCCATCTTCTCAGCCACGAAGAGCACCCGCTTTCCCTGAAAGAGCGCGTTGGCAATGAGGTTGGTAATGGTCTGCGACTTACCCGTTCCTGGAGGACCGTAGAGAATGAACGAATGCCCTTCACCGGCTTCCAGCACGGCAGCCATCTGCGAAGAGTCGGCAGCCACCGGTAGCGCCAGCGTCTCAGGTCGCAGCGCCTTGTCCTTTTCGCGGAGGGAAGTGTTCAGCGGAGCAGTCTGCCAGGTGAGCCTCCGTTCCACCAGACTCTCCACTATGGGGCTTTCCTTCAGTTCCTTGCGATGGTTGTGCACATCGTTCCACATCAGATATTTGCTGAACGAGAAGACGCCGAGGATGCACTCTTCCTCCACGTCCCACCGCTTCTGCTCCTTCAGGGCCTCACGGATGATGGTGAAGATGAGTCTCACGTCCACTCCATGGTCATCGGCAGGCAGCTGTCGGAGTTCGGGGATATTGATCTCATAGTTTTGCCGGAGGAATTCCATCAGTGTCACGTTGAGCATAATCTCCTCGTCGCGGGTGCGGATGTAGTAGCCGCCTTTCTTATACACCATCTCCACGGGCAGCATCAGCACCGGCGCATAGTGGGGCTTCTCGCTTTGTTCTGTCTCATACCAGCGCAGCGTTCCGATGGTCATGAAAAGCGAGTTGGCACCCGTCTCCTCAATCGAGTTGCGGGCCGTGCGGTAGATATTCTTGAGCACACTTTTCGTCTCCGTTTCCGAGAGATAGGTGTGCAGCTGATGATGACTGATGTCGGTGCTCACCAGTTCGCGGATGGGTTCGGCAAGTCTCGAGCGGATAAGCCGTCCCCCTTCGTCGTTGGCCTTGAAGTCCACGTCGGGCCGTTCCACGATGTGGTATTCCTCACCGTCCTGCAGATGGTCCTCTATCTGGTCCACGTCGAGTGAAATCAGTTGTACGGCCCTCTGGCGGAGGTAGAGGTTGAGCATGTTGTTGCGCAGCGAGAAGTCGAGCAGCTTCCGCTCCCAGATGTCCATGCGTGAGAGTTCCTGCTGCGTGTTGATCACCTTCGTCAGGTCGTAGCGCGAGTGCTCGGTGAGATGCAGGTCGATGCTGTCGTGAGCCACGCCGTCAGACTGAATCTCCCATTGACCGTCCTTCAGAATTCTCGCAGGCAAGGGCAGGAATCGCTCCAGACGGCAGCGGCGCACGTCGATGAACATGCGGAAATTCTCCGTCACCGCCAGATGCTGCTCAGCTGTCAGGCGTGCCTGTTCAAGCGAAGTGTCCTCCGCGGCAATGCCCGTCGTTTCGATGACCATGATTTCCTCAATGCCCTTCGAGCATTTCTTCTCGATGAAGGCCGCATCGTCGAGCGTACTGTAGCGGCAGCTGTCGTTCACCAGCCAGATGCCGAGATAAGCATGACCGCTCTCCACAATGATGCCGCTGTTGATGCCCACCCCCTCGAGTACACTGGCAAAGAGCAGGCTCAGCTCGATGCAGTTGGCAAGCTTCGTGGCCAGCACCTGGTCGGGTAGGGTGATGCGCTGTCCTATCTGCTCATAGCTGACGGGCAGACTGCGATAGACGATTCCCTCAGCGTGCAGGGCCGCATAGATGGCCGCCACCTGACGCATCACCTCGTTGGGATTACCCGACTGATACTCCGTGAACGATGAAGAGCCGGAGATTTCCTTCAGATGGCGGGCAGCCTTTACGATAAGCTGACTGACGGCGGGCGTATTGGGCGTAATGAAGGAAACCAGCGACTGCGGCAGCACCGTGGTGCCCAGCCATTGGTCGTAGGGCATCAGATCGATGGGGAATTCCTCACGTATCAGTTCCCGTCGGGTTTCTTCCGAAGTGGCATGTACCGTCACCGTTATCGTGAAAGAAGAGTGTAAGCCCTCCGTGAGGGCGGCCATCTTGTCGGCGTCGGGTTTTATCTCAAAGTTCTTGATACGTATGCTGCGGTTAGGGGCAAGCGTAGCCATCACGGGCGTACGGAATTCAGTTATGAACTCACCTTGGCAGCTGATCATCACGTCCTGCAGATCTTCAGTTTTTGTGGTACTGTCGGGAGTCCATCTGATTTCGAGGCTTTTGCAGAGGTCGATACCATTATACACAAGCGCATAATTGGCAACTTTCAGGTAGTCAGTCTTTATTTTCAGCATGTTTTCAATAATTGTTATGCAAATATACAAATTTTGCCGTAAATCTTCAAAGATAAGCGAAAAAAATAATGCTCTCCACGTTCGACTTGGCAGCCACGCTGCTCATCCATGTACTTAGCGACGAACAAAGTAAGGTTTTGAAAAGCCCCAAAGAAATGCGTAAAAAATGGAGATTTTAAGAAAGTGTCGTCAAATTAACTACACTCTTGATTAAGTCAACAAAATCAGGAAAAGAAAAACTCAAAAACTCAAAAACTCAAAAACTCAACAAATTTGTTTTGGAGCGGGGTATTTAAGAAGATTTTCTGTAATTAGTTAACATTAATTATACATATATATTTATATATATATAAATATATATGTATTCTTTTGGTCTCTGATTTTGAATTAATTGAGTTTTTGAATTATTGAATTTTTGAACTTTTTGAAATCCCCTTTATCTATTGGCTTTCCAGCGTTTAGGGGTTTCATTAGAAGAGCCGACCCTGCATTTTTGCAAAATTTGGTATGTAAATAAATGTTAAAGAATTTATGGACAACATGTTTTTATGTACACAGAGACACAGAGGGTTTTCATAGCTGTTGGCCTAACCACCCCTTACCCATAACATTGCTGGCCTAACCACCCCCTTACCCATCCTTCGAAAGGAGGGGACCAATCCCTTCCAACTCCCCAAACTCCCCTCCTTTTGAAGGAGGGGCTAGGGGTGGTTAAGCAAGCTGCCGGAGGTGCTTCTTTCAATGCCGTGGAAGCCTTGTAAAATGGCAAAGAAACACGGTCCCTTTGGCATTCTTACAGCGCTTCATTGGCATTCTTGCAAGATTTCCACGCCATTTAAGCAGCCGAGAACCCTCATAAGTGCATCTAACTGCACGTAACTGCACCTAAGTGTATCATAAGTGTATCATAAGTGCACCTAAGTGTATCATAACTGGTATTTGTATCACCAAATAGTATTATCTTTGCAATGAAAAAAGTGAAGAGTGAAGAATCTTTAAAGTGAAGAGTGAAGAATCCAATGGCGCCAAAATTCCTAGCTCGTAACTCGTAACTTTTAAACAGCCACGAAAGTGGCGCTTAAACAGTCCGAAGGACGCTTAAACAGTTGCGAAGCAACGCTTAACCCCTTATAAGGTCATCATCGAATTATTAAGGTTATGGTTCATGGAGAAATATTAATGATAAATTGTGGGTAGTAGATTGGTTATCTTAAGATTTTTGATTATTTTTGCAACATATTAAAATGTGACTAAAATGAAAATATTAAAGGGTGAGTTTGACAAGAAGCTGGAATTGCAGATAGCTCCAAGCATCAAGGCAGGATTCCCCAGTCCTGCCGATGATTATCTGCATGACAGTCTTGACTTTAACCGAGACCTGATCAGGCATCCGGAAGCTACTTTCTATGGCAGGGTTGACGGGGATTCAATGATAGAGGTTGGAATCAGTAACGGTGATATTGCCGTGATAGACCGTTCTGTAGAAGCTCATGACGGTGACATTGTGGTCGCCTTCGTTAATGAAGAATTTACCATCAAGTTTCTTGATTTGTCACACAAAAAAGACGGGTATATCGAGTTGAGACCAGCCAACAAGGATTTCAAGCCAATCCGAATTGATGCGGATGATAACTTCGAGGTGTGGGGTGTCGTTGTGTGGACTATTAAGAATTGGCATAAGTAACTGAAAGTATGACACAATAATCTGCATTATAAAACGAAAACATACCGTTTTCTTCTTCATTGTCATTTATTATTATTATTTTTGCATGGAGAATGACGATATGCTGCTTTTGCAAACGATTCAAACGATAAACATAAATTTATGAAAAGACTAATCATTTTGACTGTCTTCACGACAGTAACAATGGGGCTCTTTGCTCAAAAGACAATGACCGCTCCTGCTGGTGGAAAGCTTATCAGTGATGAATTGATTGGTATCTTCTTTGAAGATATCAGTAGCGCAGCCGATGGCGGTCTGTATGCAGAACTGGTACAGAACGGCTCTTTCGAGTACAGTCCGTCCGACCGTGATGGTTGGGGCCCGGGAACTGCATGGCGTACAATCCGTCCTGGACACTCTTTGGGTTACATGGAGCCTCGTATGGATAATGGCATCCATCCGAACAATCCTACTTACATGCGACTCCATGTGGAGCGTGTCAAAGAGTATTACGACTATCGTGGATGGAAAGGCTTTGGAATTCAGAACGATGGCTTCGACGGTTTTGTGGTGAAGGAAGGTGCAAAATACAATTTTTCGGCCTTCTTCAGAAACTTCGGTGAGGGTAAGCAGGTGCGGGTGGCTCTGATTGAGCAGCAACGGCAGCAAGGTTTTAGACCAGCTGATCCCAAGGTGTTGGCAGATACCACATTTGTCGTGAATTCAACATCATGGAAGAAATACGAAACGGAACTCACATCTGCTGCTGACAGTAAGAACGCTGTCCTGCAGATTCTCGTGCTGAATCCCGGATCATTGGATATCGACATGGTGTCGCTGATGCCGCAGGATACCTATAAGGGGCATGGCATGCGTAAAGACCTGGCTCAGGCATTGGCCGACCTCCATCCGAAGTTCATGCGCTTCCCCGGTGGATGTGTGGTACACGGTGGTGGTGACGGATTCTGGAATACCTATCGCTGGAAGACCACTGTAGGACCGAAAGAGCAGCGCAGAGGTTTGAAGAACACATGGGGCTATCATCAGTCTATGGGATTGGGTTACTATGAGTACTTCCAGTTCTGTGAGGATCTGAATATGGAACCCTTACCGATCCTACCTTGTGGAGTAAGTTGTCAGGGTACAAATGGCGGTTGGGGCATGAAGGACCAGGCGCAAGATGTAGTTCCGATGAGTGAAATGGACGAATGGGTAAACGAGGCTCTCGACTTGATCGAGTGGGCTAATGGCGATGTTAATACGAAATGGGGACGAATCCGCGCAGAGGCCGGTCATCCGAAACCTTTCGGACTGAAGTACCTCGGACTGGGTAACGAGGAGCGTATCTCTCCGGAGTTTATTGAACGGTTCAAATATATGTATGAAAGGGTGACGAAAGCACATCCTGAAATTGTTATCGTGGGTACTGCCGGTCCTGGCTCGCATCCTGGCAATCGTGATTACGAGGCTGGCTGGAAACTGGCAGACGAACTGGGAGTGCCTATCCTTGATGAGCATTACTATGAGCCGAGAAACTATTTCCTGGATTCACGTCAGTATGACAAATACCCTCGTGATCGTAAGACGAAAGTATATCTGGGTGAGTATGCTGCCAAGGACAAGAAACTGATTGATGCATTGGCAGAGGGCTTGTATCTTCTCCATGTTGAGCGCAACGGTGACGTGGTGGCCATGACCAGTTATGCACCTCTGTTTGCCAGGAAGAATGCCACGAACTGGAATCCTGATTTGATCTACTTTGACAATGAACGACCGTTCCTGACTTGCAGTTATTATGTACAGCAATTCTTCGGAGAGAGCAGTGGACAGTATTATTATGGTGATTGTGTAACCTTTGAGGGTGATGCTGCAGGTGTTCAGCAACCTGTCGAGAAAGCGTTGTACGGACAGTCGGTTGTGCTCAATACCAAGACGCGTCAACTCTTCGTGAAGATCTGTAATGCCGGTGCTGAAGCCAAGAAAGCAAAGGTTGACCTCAGTCGTTTCAAGGGTATGAAGAAGATGATGAAGAAGACCGTCCTGACAGGACAGCCTGAAGATGAGAACAACTACGAGCAGCAGCCGATCGCTCCAAAGAGTGAGACTATAAAGGCGCAGAAGAAGATGACACTCGATATCGCCCCATACTCCTTCGTCATGCTACAGATAGCATTGTAGCCTTTCGTTGGTTGAGAAAAGGATTCCTAACGGACATGATGGAAATTGTCGGGAAAAACGTACCTTTGCAGTAAAATTAATGGAAAAATGAATTTTATGAAACAGATCGTCATCTCATTTGTATTAGCAGTCTTGTTCCTGTGCTCGTGTGGTTCAAATGGCTCACAAAGACCGATTACGGCTGAAATGGCCTATGAGGGCGTGAACAACTATTGCCATAGCGCGTTTGACTGGAGTATAGCCAAAGATAATCCTTCCATCATGTATGTAGCGATGGGGGAGGAGACGGATTCTGCCTATCAGGTGACATTCCGCAGTTATACAGGGGCGTTGACGTATTTTTACGTAGATAAAACAAGTGGCAAAACAAAAATGGTGGAGTATGTTCCTGGTCTTGATATCAAGAGCGAAGCTGGAACCATTGATTTGTTCGATTATATGAAGTGAGTTTTTAAGGTTTTGATCGATGCCCCCGGGAACGTGTGGGGAAATAGTCGGCGGCATAAACATGAACATAGAAGGCTCCCAAGCTCTTGTTGCTTGGAAGCCTTTTATTATTAATGGAAAACGGAGATTCTTAATTTCTTAGTTTCTTAACGAATTGGTTTCGGCGCTGCCTATTCACTCAAGCCGATGTAGAAAAGGTTGATGGAGTCGCCCTTCGTGATTTCGTGACTGCCGGCAGCCAAATCTACATTCACCCTGGCGTTACTGTCGGTGGTGTAGGCCGTGCCGTCCACTTTCACCCGTTTGCCTACTTCCGTAGAGGCGAAGACGAGGGTGAGCTTCATGGCCTTGTCGATGGTGAACTTGATGCTGGTGGCGGATTCCATCTTCAGACAGTCGGAAAGCGTCTGTCCGTTGACGACGGCCGTTCCCTTGCTGTTGCTGTAACTTCCGCTGATGGTGAAGTAAGAGCTTGAGGGTGCTTTGCCGGTGAAAACGCATTCTACGGCTGCTGAGATGGTGGTGCCACCTTGTTCGCCACCTCCTTGTTCACCTCCGCCTTGTTCACCCCCGCCAGCTTGCTCATTGCCGAAAAAGCCGACGAGCGAAGTTTTGTAATTATCGAGCAATGAGCCGAGATCGGTGTCGTATTCGGAATCGGTTTCGTCGCTGCCTACATTATCGCTGAAGGTGTAGGTGAAGTCGCCATGGTTCAAACGACCTGCACCATAATAGCCGGTCACGATGGCGGGCACATCCTCGGCGGCATCAGGCGTGTAGGCATAGATCTGACTGGGATTGGTGTCGAAGTTGTTATAACTGTGGCCACCCGCCTTCGTCACTTCCGATGAAGGCACCTGCTGGTCGCGGCTGTCGGTCTCGTAGGCATCATAGCCGGTGGAGGCAGGATTGTTCTGCGTGTAATACTTGAAGTTCTTGGCCGAACGGTCGAAGTAGTTGCCGTAGGCCTTGATCATGCCACCCTCTTCGCCGGAGAAGGTTCCGCTGCCCTGTGCGTCGGTTCCCTGGAGGGAAGAGAGGATAGGCTTCTTGGTCTTCAGGAAGTAGTTGTTCTCCACGAAGACGCTGGCTCCTGTGGTAGCGCCAACACCATACTTGGCCACATTGTCGAAGTAGTTGTTCCACACGTGAACGCTCATGGTGCGCACGCGGGGATGACGGGAGTCGGAGTGGTCGAACCAGTTGTGGTGGTAGCTGATGAAGTTGGGACCACTCTCGCCCTTCATACCGAACATGTTGGACTTGCCGGTATCCCAGTGGCGGCAGTAGCTCACGGTGACGTATTTGGAGTCGGATTTCACGTCGATGGCACCGTCGCCCTTCACGTGGTCGCCGCTTCCTTGTTTGCCATAGAATACATCAATGTTATGAATCCAGATGTTGGAGTTGTCGGTGTCGAGTGAAAGGCCGTCGTCCATGCATCGTATGATGCCCAGGTTGCGGAACTCCACGTTCTTGGAATTGCGCACGAGGAAGCCGAATCCCTTGATGGTGGCATCGTCGCCGATACCCTCAAAGGTCATGTTCAGTTCGCTGTCGGCCCTTCTGCCTTTCACTTGTATGCCTTCTTCCTTGCTTCCGGTGGCATCGAGGTCGTCTTTTGAAATCAGTCCGATGAAACGGAAGGCAATAGGCGTGGTGTCGCCGCCTTTCTCATAGCCTGCGATGATAGCCTGAAGACCTACACAGGGGTTGGTCTCGGCTCCTGCTACGTTGGTGCTGATGGTCTTTGCCGTGTTTTTGGTGACGTAGAACACCTTGGCACCAGGCTTCAACTGTCCGTTGTCGTCGTAGGCACCCACACCGCTATTGTTGAAGTGGGCATAGCCTGCGCGGTCGTAATTTCTGACGCTGATGGCGGAAGCCGTGTTGGCATTGGCTTCGCTGCCTTCGGCGGCATCTCCAAGGACGGGCACCACCTTCAGCTCATAGTTGCTGGCGGCCACGAGTCCCACGGCATCAGCGCGTCCGTAAGTGCCATAGTTGCGCACCAGCGGGTCGTCGAGTTTCGTCCAGTCAGTATATTGTCCACCTTTGATATAAACAATGTAGGAGGTGGCCCCGCTGAAGAGTTCCCATTTCACGTAAGCCGACTCCTGCCAGCCTTGGACTTCGAGGATTTTCACCTTGCCGTCGGTATTCTCATACTGACCTTCGGCGCCTGTCTCCACCTTCTTGCGGAATGACATCTTCTGCACGCTACCGTAATAGATGTCCTCGCTGCCCGTGCTGGAGACGACGTTGATTTGATTGGTTGCGTCGTTGATGTTGATGCTGGCAACCGATTCGGTGTTGTAATACTTCACATCACCGCTGTTGAGCGTGAAAACAGCCTGATTGACATTGGTGTTGATAGGCACGGCATTGTTGATGACATCGCTGGAGCCGGAGGGCGTTTCACCGCCGCCACCGCCCGTGGACGTGATGGTGATGGAGAACAGGTTGATGCCGCCCACCTTTGTGGTGAACGAGATGGCTCCGTCGCTGACCACCGTGGCCTCGTTCGTGATTTGTTCGTCGGCATTGTGTGTGGCAAAACCGCTGACCACATTCAGGTTCGTCGTGGCTTCCAGATAACGGTCCGTACCCGCACTGTTTCCGATGCGTGAAATCACCTTGATGGTCTGGCCTTGCTTCAGATTGGGAATGGTGACAACGATTTCCGAGCCGTTGAGACCCAGACGCTTGTTCTTGCGGTCGATGCGGATGCCATCTTTCTTGCTGACGGTGAAAAGAATTCCCTTGGCGAAATCGAGTTCTGTGCCGTTTGCCATGAGGGCTGCATTCTCAAGATTGGTGGCATTGCCGTAGCGGTCCACACTTGCATCTTTTGCCCAGTTCACAGCATCGTTGCCTAGCGCTGCATAGTCAGCATCGCTCACGGTAGTGAAATCCCACGTGGTGTCAGCATTGGCACTCAGAACGCCAAGCAGCGCAATGATTGAAAACAGTATCTTCTTCATGGCTTACTTCTTCACTTTAATGGTTTTACTTGCAGACTTCTTGATGTAGGTGCCACTCTGAGTGGGAACACCGGGGAGGCGACGGCCGGAGAGGTCGTACCATACGGCATGCTCGTCGAGCACCTGACTGGGCTTGGAAATACCTGTGGCAGCAGAAAAGGTGATGACTACCAGCGAGAGGTCGTCGCCCTCGTAGGTCGTGTTATCCGTGTAATGGAGGATGATCTTGTCGCCATTGAACGTGATCTGCTTGACGGTCTTGCCGGCATTTTCGCCGTCAATGGTAACGGTCTGTGTGTCGTCGCCCCATGCCATCAGGGAGCATGAAAGGAGCAGACAAAGGGAGAGTAAATGTTTAAGCATATCGATAATGTTATTATTTTTTGCAAAGATAATCTGATTTCCGCTAAGTTCCGCTTTTTTTACTTCTTTTTAATACGTAAACGTTTGCAATCCCATAGGATTTTATTTACCTTTGTATCCCGATGAAGACAACAAAGACAAACGATCCGATGGGAAGTGCCATCAAAGCGTATTTTGAGAAGGGCAGGGCAGCGAAGCTCCGCGTGTTCTCACCCATGTTTGATGAAGATGAGATTCCCGTGAAGATGCTCTTCCGCAAGGAAAATGAGATGCCGCCGATTGAGCGCAAGGCACTCAGTATGGCAAGGGGACGCACGCTAGACGTGGGGGCAGGAGCCGGATGCCATTCGCTGGTGCTGCAGCAACGGGGAACTGACGTGACGGCCATTGACATTTCGCCCCTGGCCGTAGAAACCATGAAACTCCGAGGGGTGAAGGAGGTGAGGCAGCAGGATTTCTTTGAGGTAGATGAGTGTTTTGACACGATTCTCATGCTGATGAACGGAATCGGTATCGTAGGAAGGCTCCAGCGAATGCCGCTTTTCTTTCGTCTGCTTGACCGCATTCTTGCACCCGGTGGTCAGCTACTGTGCGATTCGTCGGACATCTGCTATGTCTTTGAAAATGAGGATGGTGAGATGGAATTTCCTGAAGGGGACGGTTATTATGGTGAACTGACTTATCAGATGCAGTATGGTGACGTGAAGGGCGAAACTTTCCCGTGGCTCTATATTGATGATGAGACGCTTCGCGTTTGTGCGGAAGCCTGCGGCTATCAAGTGGAGGTCGTCCAGCGGGGGAAACACTATGACTATTTGGCGCGGATAACCAAGAAGAGATGATTGCACAGAAAGATAAAAAGATACTGTTCCTACACGGCTTTTTTGCCAGCGGCCAATGTGTTCCTGCCTTGGCATTGAAGGATGCTTTTAAGGGTAGGGCAGATGTACTGACACCTGATTTGTCCATTCATCCCAAAGAGTCATTGAGTCTTATTAAGGAAATATGTGACAAGGAGCATCCAGCTGTGCTTGTCGGTAACAGTTGCGGTTCGTTTTATGCTCAGATGGTGGCTTCTGTTACAGGTAAACCTGCGCTGCTAGGTAATCCGCATTTCAAAATGACTGAGTTCTTGAAGTCGAGGATAGGGGAGCACCAATTTGAGTTCTTGAAGTCGAGGATAGGGGAGCACCAATTCAAGTCTCCCCGAAAGGATGGGAATCAGAAGTTTGTTATTGATGATGCTTTGATTGAGGAGTTCGCCGAATTGGAGAGCATTCAGTTTGATGGCTGTAACCTTAGTAACGGCATAGACCATGTCTGGGGATTGTTTGGCGAACAAGATACCTTGGCACATTTTGAGCCGCTCTTCCTGGAACATTATAACCATTCATTCGATTTCCCGGGCGGCCATACCCCGACGGCTGAAGAAGTTCGCATCTGGTATGTGCCGTTGGTTGAGAAACTGCTCAACGATTGTGACTAACTCCTAATCAAGAAGGTTTATTTCAGTTTGTCGTACACCTCATCCGTGACAGGCTCCAGCCATTCGTTGGAGGCTCCTTCCTG
>CACZVX010000008.1 GCA_902784755.1 uncultured Prevotellaceae bacterium | reverse complement strand
CACCTCTTCCCATTCCGAACAGAGAAGTTAAGCCCGCCATCGCCGATGGTACTGCAATGCAATGCGGGAGAGTAGGTAGCCGCCTTCTTTTTGAGAGAGCTTCAGAATCCGAAAGGAAACTGAGGCTCTCTTTTTTTGACCATTATTTCACAAAAAGTGGAAAATGTTTGTAAGTTATGCAGAAAAAACCTATCTTTGCACTATCAATTTTAAAAAAGTAAGAGCAAAGATAATCTTTTTAATCAAATCAAATAGTAAAAGAATATGAAGAAAGTATTAGTAAGCCTGGTGGCTATGTTATGCTCAGTGAGCGGTTTTGCTCAGTATAGCAGTGGCGGTTTTTCTCTTGATGAGGAGAACATGTATTGGGGTGTGCGCTTCGGTATGACCGTATCTTCACTCAGTGGTGATCTAAGTAGCAATCTGGATCTTGGTCCTAAGGTAGGTATGACTTTGGCTGGCATTGTTGGTCTTCGCCCATCAGATAGTACTCCTGTATTTATTGAGAGTGGTCTTTATTATACAGAACGTGGTGCCAAAAAAGATAAGATTCGTGTAGGTTATAACACACTGGAGATTCCATTGGTTGTGAAATATGGTTTCAAAGCAACTGATAATATAGCTCTTCTTCCTTTCTTCGGCCCTTATTTCTCATATGCATTCAGTGGTAAAACCAAACAGTATGATGGTACTTCAAGCAATATAGTATCCGTAGGATCTTTTGATGAAAAGAAAGCAATTACCGGTGGTTTGAAACGTGCAAATATGGGCTTCAAGTTTGGTGTTGGTGCTGAGTTTAATAAGCTTTATCTTGAAATCGCTTACCAGGTAGGTATTACGAATATTTGCAAGGCAGAAGCTTACTCTTCTCATAGCAATGCTTTCGTGGCAAACTTTGGTGTGAATTTCTAATAAATAATTACTTTTTGACTCCCTCCCAATGACCTCGTTGGGAGGGAGTTCTTGTTTTTAAGTGCTTGTAGCACAATTTTTTGGCCAAATTTCGGTTTTATGATTATGCAATGGACTGACCAAATCCGCTCTGTCAAGATTATTCTTGTGGTGGCTGCTATTTTGATAGCAGTGGCTAGTTTGGTGGTGAGTCATTATCTGGTAAGGGATTTAGCCATTGAGGAAAAAAGTAAGATGGAGGTTTGGGCAGAAGCCATGCGCACCTTGAATCTTGCAGATGAAAACACCGATCTTAATCTCGTCTTGAAAGTTATTGATGAGAATAACACCATTCCTGTGGTGGTAACCGATAAGCAGGGTAACGTTCAGACATTCCGTAATGTGGACTTGAAGGGGGAAACTTATGAGGACAGTCTTCAGATGGCAGCTACCATTGCAAAGAAGATGTCTTCTTCTGGCCGCTATATTCGCCTTTATATGGAAGACAAGAAAGACTATATCGATGTCTGCTATGATGAATCCGTGATGATCAAGCGTCTGAATGTCTATCCTATCGTGCAACTTGGCGTAGTGATGATCTTTGTGGTGGTTGCCATTTTTGCCTTGTTGACATCAAAACGTGCGGAACAGAATAAGGTGTGGGTTGGACTTTCCAAGGAGACAGCTCACCAATTAGGCACTCCAATATCGAGTCTGATGGCCTGGACGGAAATCCTGAAAGAAAGCTACCCCGATGATGAACTGATTCCTGAGATGGACAAGGACGTGAAACGTCTGCAGCTTATTGCAGAGCGTTTTTCCAAGATAGGTTCCCTGCCAGAGCCTGTGCCGACGAGTTTGATTGAGGTGATGGGCCATGTGATTGACTATATGGACCGCCGTACTTCCCAGAAAGTGAAGATGGAGAAAGTTTTTCCCCCGCAGGATATCATCGTAAAAATCAATGCGTCGCTTTTTGAATGGGTCATTGAGAACCTTTGCAAGAATGCCGTGGATGCCATGGAAGGTTCGGGGCGTATCACTCTTTTCATGCAGGACGAAGGAGACAAGGTGGCCATAGAAGTCTCAGATACAGGAAAGGGTATCAAGAAAAAGGATATCGGAAATGTTTTTAAACCTGGCTTTACCACCAAAAAACGTGGATGGGGACTGGGACTTTCATTAGCCAAGCGTATCGTGGAAGAATATCACAAAGGACATATCTATGTGAAAAGCAGTGAAGTGGGGAAGGGCACTACTTTCCGGATAGAGTTGAAGAAAACGTGATTCCAGACTCATTATAACTAATTATATTCGTTAAAACTATCCTTATAACTAATTATATTCGTTAAATATCAGTCTGTTTTGGTTTTGTTAACAAAATGACTTTTGTATATAACGAATTCTTTTAGTTACTTTGCTTCAGCAATCAAAAACAGCAAAGTAACATGAAACCATTGACAACGAAGGAAGAAGAAATCATGAACCGTTTCTGGGAGCATGGTGAAATGAAAATCAGTGAACTACAGGCACTGTATGAAGATCCACGCCCGCATGTGAATACGCTGAGTACACTGGTTAAGATACTTGAAGAAAAAGGCTTTGTTGGTCACAAGGCACTCTCGCCTCGCAATTTCCGCTATTTTGCCAAGGTGACAAAGGACGGCTATCGCAAGAATTCGCTGAAGGATGTGGTGGATAAATTCTTCGACAAAGACTATCTCGATGTTGTGAATACACTGGTAAAAGACGAGAAGATATCACTCGAGGAGTTGAAGGAACTCATCAAAATGGTAGAGAATCAATAACCGATTAATTACTAACCTACATGGGATTGTTTTTTATCTATAGTCTGAAGGTAGGCCTTTGCCTGATAGCTTTCTATCTGGTATATAAACTGCTGCTGAGCAAGGAAACTTTCCATACTTTCAACCGTTTGGCTCTCTTGACGGTGATTGCCGTTTCCGTGCTTATTCCATGGCTGAAAGTGACAACTGCAGAGCCGACAACACTCACACAAGGAGTGGTGTCGCTGGAGACGATGATTGTCTCGGCAGAGGTTATAGAAGCGGAAGAAACCTCTGGGTTATCTTTGATGCAGGTGCTGTTTCTTGTTTATGTCGTTGGAGTGACGGCGTTTCTTTTGCGCGAAATTGTCTCGGTGATCAGGCTATGGCTATTGATGAGGAAGGGAGTTGAGATGAAATCACAACATACAGGACTTAGCGGCGGCAGAGATGTCCGGTTGGTCGTTATGAAAGACGACGTGGCGCCGTTTTCCTGGTTCCACTATATTGTATTATCAGAGAAAGACTATCGGGAAAATCCCCGTGAAATATTAACGCACGAACTCGCTCATATCCGTTTGGGCCATTCGTGGGACGTGGCACTTTGCAATTTGCTCATCATTTTCCAATGGTGGAATCCGGCCGCATGGCTGTTGAAACGCGAGTTGCAGAATGTGCATGAGTTTGAGGCCGACGAGGCCGTTATAAAAAGAGGAGTCGACGCCAAGCAGTACCAAATGCTGCTTATAAGAAAGTCCGTGGGCGAACGTTTGTTCTCCATGGCAAACAATCTTAATCACCATTCATTAAAAAAGAGAATCACAATGATGACAACAAAGAAATCAAGTCCATGGCAGAAGGCGAAGGCGCTCATTGCCTTGCCCATGGCGGCACTGGCCGTAATGGCCTTTGCCAATCCCGAAATAGAGCGTATGGCCGAACAGGTAGAAGCTGAGAGTGAGGCTGTGGTCAGTAAGGCTGTTGCTGAAGTAAAGACTGAGGGGATTGCGGCAATGCCGCAGCTTACAAAACAGATGGAGGCGAAACTTGAGGAACAGGCAGAGACTGTCGATGAGAAGGTTACCGTGACTGGTGTTGTGAAGAGTTTATCGGATATGAAGCCCATTGTTGGAGCAGTAGTCAAGTTGAAGGGGTCTAAGAAGGGCAGCGTGACCGATACAGAGGGACGATTCAGTATGAAAGATGTTCCTGTAGGAGCTGAACTTGAATTTATGTATGTCGGTTTCTTTACCGATACACGAAAGATTGAAAAAGGCGGCGAAATAGAGGTGATGCTCATTTCAGAAGAAGGCCCGTCGAAAGATGATGTTCATCGTAAGGGCGATGCTTTCGATGTGGTGGAACAGATGCCTTCTTTCCCTGGCGGCATGAAAGCCTTGATGAATTATCTTCAAGAGAACATAAAATATCCCAAAGATGCACAGGATGCAAAAAAGGAAGGACGTGTGATTGCCAATTTTATTGTGGAGAAAGACGGTAGCATTTCAAACGTTAAAATCGTACGTTCCATCTTCCCGTCGTTGGATGCCGAGGCTGAACGCATCATAACGGGAATGCCGAAATGGATACCGGGTATGCAGAATGGGGAGAATGTGCGCACGAAATACACCATTCCAATATCTTTCAGTTTAGGAGATGTTCAATATGAAGTGGTATCGGGCAATGTGAATACTGACAAGAATGAATATACAGAGGCCTATAAAAATGCTAAAGAACTCAGAATAGTCTCTGGAAATAAAGACGAGAAGCCCTTATTCGTAGTAGATGACAAGATCATCGGCAATGACGACTTTACGAAAATCAAGCCAAACGATATTGAGTCAATCACAGTATTGAAAGACGAAAGTGCCACGAAGTTATATGGTGAAAAGGGAAAGAACGGAGTCGTGATTATCAAGATGAAGAAATAATAAATACTCTCTTTAATCGTAAATTCTGGAGGCCACGGTTGCATGAAAAGATGCCAGCCGTGGCCTTATTGTGTTCCGTTCTCTAAGATATTGTTTTTATTATTAGATTGTTCCTAAAAGTAATTTAGTCTAAATTGCTTTGTAAATTAGACTAAATTGCTTTCTGTTTTAGACTAAATTACTTTGCAATTTAGACTAAATTGCTTTTTGAATTAGACTAAAAGAAATAATGGGTTGGCCATAATTTGAAGACATCTGATGCATGGGATGTTTGAGCGTATGGAATACAAATCTGTCATGGTAAGCAAGAAGCGGGTTTGAGGACGAATCAGGTATTATTGCACATGAAAAGGAGATGTGTGCGAAAATGCTGATAGCCAACGGAAAAAATAGATGCGGAGGGTTAATTTCTTTTGAAATTCCTTTGTTTTTTGCTCACTTCTTTGTACCTTTGCAGCCCAAAGTGTGGACATATCGCGTCTTCACTCGGGTAGATTATGTGCAGTTTAGAGTCCTTAAAGATAGACTTGAAAGGTCTGAAGGAAGGCGAGACAGCCTTGGAATACGACCTTGACGATACCTACTTCGGGGCGATAAACGGAGCTGAGGTAAGCAAGGGTCGTGTGCATGTGTCGTTGTCTATACGCAAGACGAACGGCTTTTTTGAACTCTTGATTCACAGTGAAGGCACGGTAGTCATTCCATGTGACCGTTGTCTGGATGATATGGATCAGCCTGTTGAGACTGACAATCGCCTGACGGTCAAGCTTGGAACCGAATACAATGAAGATGACGATTTGGTGACCATTGATGAGAATGAGGGCATCCTCGATCTCTCTTGGTTCATCTATGAGTTTATTGCGCTGGCTATTCCGATCAAGCACGTTCACGAACCTGGCAAATGCAACGCTGCTATGATTGAAGCTCTTGAAGAGCATTCGACTGCCCGAAGCAGTAAGGATACAGAGCAGGAAATCGATCCGCGCTGGGAAGCTCTTAGTAAGTTAAGAGTTGAGAGTGAAGAGTGAAGAATTTTTCCCTCAGAAACAAAGTAAATAAGTAAAACATTATAAAAGTAATACAATTATGGCACATCCTAAAAGAAGACAGTCAAAGACTCGTACACTGAAGCGTAGAACTCACGACAAGGCAGTAGCTCCCACATTGGCAGTTTGCCCCAACTGCGGCGCATACCACATTTATCACACCGTATGCCCCACTTGCGGTTACTATCGCGGCAAGATTGCTATCGTAATGGACGAAGCTGCTGAATAATGAGCAAGATTAACGCAATAATCACAGGTGTTGGCGGATACGTGCCTGATTATGTCCTCAATAACGAGGAATTGTCGCGCATGGTTGATACCAACGACGAGTGGATTATGTCGCGTGTCGGCATCAAAGAGCGCCGAATTCTTACAGAGGAAGGTCTGGGTACGAGCTATATGGCCCGTAAGGCTGCCAAGCAGTTGATCCAGAAAACGGGAGTGGATCCAGATACTATTGATGCACTCATTGTAACCACCTCGACAGCAGACTACAAGTTTCCCAGTACAGCCTCTATTGTGCTGGGAAAACTTGGACTGAAGAACGCCTTTGCGTTTGACTTCTGGGCAGCCTGCTGCGGATTCCTCTACACCCTTGATGTTGCCTCCAACATGATTCAAAGCGGGCGTTATAAGAAAATCATCGTCGTTGGTGCAGACAAAATGTCTTCGATCGTTGATTATCAGGATCGTCAGACTTGTCCACTTTTCGGTGATGGAGCTGGTGCCGTTCTTTTGGAAGCAAGCGAGGAAGAAAACATCGGTGTGCTGGACAGTTACCTGCGTACCGACGGTAAGGGTCTTCCTTTCCTCCACATGAAGGCTGGTGGCTCCGTGTGTCCTCCGTCTCATTTCACGGTGGATCATCGTCTGCATTTCCTTTATCAGGAAGGTCGTACGGTGTTCCGTTATGCCGTGACTTCAATGAGCGAAGACAGCGCTCTTATCGCAGAGCGTAATGGACTCAATAAGGACAACATCCGCTTTGTTATTCCTCATCAGGCCAATATCCGAATTATTGAGGCAGTAGCCAAGCGCCTTGAGTTGCCGATGGAAAAGGTAATGATCAACATCGAGCATTTCGGAAATACCAGTGCCGCTACCATTCCACTGGCTCTTTGGGAATATGAGTCGCAGCTCAGAAAAGGTGACAACCTGATTCTTACCGCTTTTGGCGCTGGATTCGTACATGGTGCCAGTTACGTGAAGTGGGCTTACGACGGAAAAAAGTAAACAATGCATAAAGCAGGATTCGTAAATATCGTTGGTAATCCCAACGTTGGTAAAAGTACGCTCATGAACCAGTTGGTTGGTGAGCGTATTTCGATTGCTACCTTTAAGGCGCAGACCACGCGCCATCGTATTATGGGTATCGTGAACACGGATGACATGCAAATTGTGTTCTCCGATACTCCCGGTGTGCTAAAGCCCAATTACAAACTGCAGGAGTCGATGCTGGCTTTCTCTGAGAGTGCATTGGCTGACGCTGATGTATTGCTTTATGTGACTGACGTGGTGGAGAATCCGGAAAAGAACATGGATTTTCTGGAGAAAGTTCAGAAGATGCAGATTCCTGTGATTCTGCTGATTAACAAGATTGACTCTCTTGCGGAAAGTGGAGAGAGGAAAGAGGTGAGAGGACAGAGAAATCCTAATTCGGCTCTTTCTGCTATCGTTGAGCGTTGGCACGGCCTGCTGCCCAATGCAGAAATCCTTCCCATCTCAGCAAAGAACAAGTTTGGTGTGGATATACTATTGAAGCGTATTAAGGAGTTGTTACCAGAGAGTCCCGCCTATTTTGACAAGGAACAGCTCACCGACAAACCGGCCCGTTTCTTTGTTTCCGAGATTATCCGCGAGAAAATCCTGCTCTATTATGACAAAGAGGTGCCCTACAGCGTAGAAGTAGTGGTGGAGAGTTTTAAGGAAACTGCTAAAAGCATCCATATCCGTGCTATCATCTATGTGGAGCGTGACAGCCAGAAGGGTATCATTATTGGCCATCAAGGCGTGGCTTTGAAGAAAGTGGGTGCTGAGAGCCGTAAGTCCCTTGAACGGTTCTTTGGTAAGAGCATCTATCTGGAAACCTATGTAAAGGTTGACAAGGACTGGCGTTCTTCCCAGAAAGAACTCAATAACTTTGGTTATAATCCCGAATAATTCTTTTTAAGGTGCTACAGCAGCATGTAGAGCACGTAGCACCAATGGGCGAAGATGGCTGCACAAAGGCCTCCGATGGTATGCGAGATGATAGCCTTTGAGGTAAGTTGACGGTAGCCTAAGGAATCGAGCATGGCCGTGTGTGTGCTGAGAAAACCACTCCAGCACATTCCGATAGCCGTGCAGACAGCAATGGCATTTCCGTCGAGCCATCCTTGTTGAAGAAAGCTCGGAACGAGTCCTAATGCAGCGCCTACGGCGCCGAGTGCGGTAATCGGGAATACCACCTGATGGGAATCGGTGAAGCCAAAGAGTGCTTCAAAAACAAAGTCCAATTTGCTTGCTAGCCATGGCAGCGTCTGCGTTCCCTCGTAGGCAGCTCCTGTGTAGGTTCCGTCGGTACTTGGCCCGAATGTAAGAATCATCACGAATGTAGAGATGATAAGTACACCCGGTATGATGGCAACACCAATGTCCACACCCGAACGTCCACCGTCGAGCAGGGAATTGAGTATTCTGACGAAAAGCGATTTTGACTGTGCGTGTTCCACAGGTTTCACCAGCGTGTCCTGTTGCTTCTCTTCTGGTCCTGTGGTGGCGTCTTCCTCAGCGTAATGAGGATATTTCTTCAGGATGAAATACTGCATGAGACGTGTCGAGATAATGCTTCCCACGAAAGCACCCGCCAGTCCGATAAAAGGTTCTATGGTGAATCCCTGTCCTATCATGAAGATAATCACGATAAGCCCCATGCCAAACGCCGTTCCGAAGTTGGTGAGCGAGATGAACTGGTACTTTTTGAAGAAACTGCTGAAGTGCGCGTCACGCGAAAGTGTGATGATGGCAGGATTATCCGACAAGAAGGTCATGACGGCCCCCAGAGCCGCTACCCCTGGCAGGTTGAAAAGCGGCCGCATAAGCGGGCGTAACAGTTTCTCCAGTAAATCCACGACTCCAAATTCCACAAAGATTTTGCCTATAGCTCCGGTGAGTACGCAGATGGCCATCAGGTAGAACACGGTATTAAGCAACAGATCATGTGCGGTGTTCATGATGGTGTTAAACATATGGGAAGTTCCCATAATGGATCCCATATAACAGAACATAGCAACAACGATAATCAGACAGGTAAGTCCCGAGGGGGTGCTTTTCCACCACTTTCTCATATGTGATTTCATTTCATAAATTTTAGATAATCACCGCAAAATTAATAAATATCTTCTAATAGTTCATCATTTGCCCTTAATTTTTATTGAAAAAAATATTCATTTCGAGTTTTGGCCGTTGCTTTGGCCGTCATTTCCGGCAAAACAGTCTTTCTTGTTTTTTCGTGTCGGTGGCTGAAAAGGTAAAAAATCGGCGAACATTGAACGAATGTGAAAAAAAATGTGTAATTTTGCACACGAAATAACTGATTAAGGGAAACTTTTTATACTTTTGTATTTGAATCAATTAATACATCTGTAATGATGCGAGAATTTCCATATAAGCAAATGGGCAACATCTGCCGTCTTTGTTGCCTCCTGGTGTTTTTATCTGTGGCTTCCATAGCCAAGTCACAGACAGCTGAGGATACGCTGCGCCTCAATGAGCCCCTCAATAGGGACCGTTATCTGGAGAACAACTATTTCGTAGGTGTTCATGCCAGCGCTTCCTATAACATGTCGGAATACGTGAGGGAGCAGAACTTCTTTACGATGCTTGGTCCTGGTGTAGGTGTGGAGTTTGGAAAGAACTTTAATAAATGGCTGGCAGGTAGAGTCAGTCTGGAATATACCCACCAGGTTAGTTCTACACCTTATGAAATTAAAAGCCAGTATGCAGGCTATAGCAAGTACACTTTCAATATGGCCAGCGGAGTGGTTGACGCTATGGTTAATCTCACCTCACTCTTTGGCGGGTATCGTCCCCATTCCTTGGTACAGCTTTGGCTTTTTGGAGGAGGAGGCGCTGACTACACCTTTGGCTTTACCAAAAAGTTGCAGGATCTGCATGACTATAATATATACACTCGCAGCTATTTCTACGTAGGATGGCGTGCGGGACTTGAGAGCCATTGGCGGATTGACGATATGACGAGCATACAGTTCCGTTATTCTATAAATGGTACGAATAAATTCTTCAACGGCCAGTCTTCATGGTTCACTCATCAGGCTTTCTATTCTCAGATTGCCCTTGGTGTAATCATCAAATTGCCACAGAAGAAATATGACACCAAGTTTGAATACTACAACAACAATTATAACTATTATTATGAAGAGATGAACCACCGCCTGAACGAGTTGCATGCAAAGTACAATATCGTGGGCGTGGCTGAGAACGACAGCCTCCTTCTCTTCCCGCAGGATGATGCCTATATAACAGAATCGCAGCAGGTGAAACTGAAGAATCTGGCCAAAACGCTGAAGAGCCGGCCTAATGCCCGTGCGGAGATTGTACTCTATGCAGACAAGCGGCATGATGAAATTTCCAGTAAGTTGCATTTGGCTATGCGTAAGGCAAGACTTGAAAAGTTCCTGCAAGAAAAGTTGCAAGTTCCTGCCAGCCAGGTTAATATATCTACCAACGGTGGCATTTCTCCCTATCCATCCCAGCATATCTGGCATGTGGGAGGAGCTATCCGTGTCAGGTAGAGTTTATCAAAATAACAAATTATGGGAAGCTTAGTAGCCATTGTGGGACGTCCCAATGTGGGAAAGTCCACACTTTTCAACCGTCTGACCAAAACCCGTCAGGCTATCGTTTCAGACGAGGCCGGAACGACGCGTGACCGCCAGTATGGACATTGTGACTGGAACGGGCGCGAGTTCTCCGTGGTGGATACTGGTGGATGGGTAGTTAACTCCGACGATATATTTGAGGAGGAAATTCGTAAGCAGGTGATGGTGGCCACCGAAGAGGCCGACCTCTTACTGTTCTTGGTGGACGGTCAGAACGGATTGACCGACTGGGACAGTGATGTGGCGAAGATTCTGCGCCGCACCAAATTGCCTGTTATCTTGGTTGTAAACAAGGTAGATAATAATGAGGACCTGTATGTGTCAGGCGAATTCTATAAGCTTGGTCTCGGTGATCCTGTCTGTGTCAGTGCAGCTACGGGTTCCGGAACTGGTGATTTGTTGGACCTCGTTTTACAGAAATTGCCCGAAGGCAGTGGTAGTTCTCTGGAAGAAGGCATTCCCCGCTTTGCTGTTGTTGGACGTCCGAATGCGGGAAAGAGTTCGATTATCAATGCCTTTATTGGTGAGGACCGTCACATTGTGACCGAAATAGCAGGAACCACGCGTGACTCCATCTATACCCGCTTCGACAAATTCGGCTTTGATTTCTATCTTGTCGATACAGCCGGTATTCGTCGTAAAAACAAAGTGAATGAAGACTTGGAGTTCTATTCCGTGATGCGCTCTATCCGTGCCATTGAGAATTCGGACGTATGTATCCTTATGCTTGATGCCACTCGGGGTATTGAAGCTCAAGATATGAATATCTTCCAGTTGATTCAGAAGAACCAGAAGTCTTTGGTGGTTGTTGTTAACAAGTGGGATTTGGTGGAAGACAAGAGTCAGAAAGCAATTACCTATTTCGAGGATACCATTCGCGAACATCTCGCACCTTTCAAGGATTTCCCGGTCATCTTTGCTTCCGCTCTTACAAAACAGCGTATTTTCCGTGTGCTCGAGACAGCCAAGCAAGTCTATCTCAACCGTAAGGTAAAGATTGGTACATCCAAGCTCAACGAAGTGTTGCTTCCCATTATTGAGGCTACACCTCCGCCAAGTATTAAGGGAAAATATATCAAGATTAAATATATCTCACAGGTTCCTGACACCCAGATACCAACTTTCGTCTTCTATGCCAACCTGCCGCAGTATATCAAAGAGCCTTATAAGCGCTTCCTTGAGAATAAAATTCGCGAAAATTGGACACTGACAGGTTCGCCTATCAACTTGTTTATCAGACAAAAATAGAAGCCCTATAAAAACCCTCCCTGCTTAGGGAGGGCTTTTGCATACGTATGAAGAAATTACTGTTTATCATATCCGTTCTGCTGGTCGTTTCCTGTGGAGGCAAGAAAAAGCCAGATTTTGCTGCTGCCAATGCTGCAAGAGATTATTACAATTTGCTTTTGGAAGGCAATTCTGATGCCTTTGTCGCGCATATGGAAATAGCAGACAGCATCCCGGAAAGTTATCGTGAACAGCTGGTTGCCAATGCCAATATGTACATGGACCAGCAGCAGACGGAGCATCGGGGTATTAAGAAAGTGGATGTGCTGAACTGCGTGAATGATTCTCTGCAATCAACGGCTCAGGCTTTTCTGATGCTTTGCTATGGAGACAGTACTGTGGAGGAAATAGTCGTCCCGATGGTGAAGCGTGGCGGCAAATGGCTGATGAAATAGTGGTTTTAAAGTCCTTAAAGGCCTTAAGGACTTTAAGATAATTATACCCCTTTCTCTTTCTCTTTCATCTCTTCTTCCTTGATCTTCTTGAACAGATCGGAGGCAAAGATGAAGTCATTGAGTTTCTTGTTGGTGGAAGTCATGATCTGGCTTTTGTCACCCGTCCATGCTGCCGTTCCTTTATAAATAAAGATAATGTTCTCACCGATTCCCATCACGGAATTCATGTCGTGGGTGTTGATGATGGTCGTGGTGTTGTACTCTTGCGTGATGGAGTGAAGCAGATCGTCGATGACCAGAGAGGTCTTGGGGTCAAGGCCGCTGTTTGGTTCGTCGCAGAACAAATACTTGGGATTCAGGGAAATGGCACGGGCAATGGCTACTCGCTTCTGCATACCGCCAGAGAGTTCTCCGGGAAATTTCTGTTGGGCATCCAAAAGATTCACACGGTCCAGGCATTCCTGGGAGCGCTTAACCCGTTCACGATAGTTCATGGATGAGAACATATCCAATGGGAACATCACATTCTCCAGAACAGACATGGAATCGAAGAGTGCGGCACTCTGGAAAATCATGCCCATCTCACGGCGAAGCATCACCTTTTCACGCTTTGTCATGGCTACGAAATCACGCCCGTCGTAGAGTATTTCACCATTCGTCGGTTCGAGTAGTCCCACGATATTCTTCATCAGCACGGTCTTTCCGCTACCGCTTTGGCCAATAATGAGATTGGTCTTACCGTTATCAAATTGGGCATTGATGTCATGCAAGACTTCTTTGTCCTCAAAACTCTTATGGAGATGCTTAACTTCTATCATGACAGCAGTTGTGTTAAAAATACGTCACTGCAGAGAATCAAAACACTGCTGTTTACTACGGCTGTCGTAGATGCCTTACCCACTTCTATGGATCCGCCTTCCACGGTATAGCCGAAATAGGAAGATACACTGGCGATGATAAAGGCAAAAAACAGACTCTTGATGATACTCATCATGATAAACCAAGGCTCAAAAGAATGCTGAAAACCAAGAGTGAGGTCTTCAGGACTGATGATATGACCGATATAAGCTGTGGCATATGCACCCATAATACCCATAGCAGAAGAGAAGATGACCAGGAAAGGCATCATCGTAATCAGTCCCATAATTTTAGGCAGAATGAGGTAGGAGGCTGAATTAACGCCCATAATCTCAAGTGCGTCAATCTGCTGGGTAACCCGCATGGTACCTAATTCTGAGGCAATGTTAGACCCTACCTTACCTGCGAGTATCAGACACATGATAGAGCTGGAGAATTCCAGCAGCATGATTTCGCGCGTCGTATAGCCGGATACCCAGCGTGGCATCCACGGACTCTGGATGTTAAGCTTCATCTGGATACAGATAACAGCGCCGATAAAGAATGAGATAAGTAGGACAATGCCGATGGAGTCGACACCTAGCTGAGACATCTCCTTCACATATTGTTTCCAGAACATGCGTAGCCGTTCGGGCTTAGAGAAAGTGCGCCCCATCAAGATGAGATAGCGGCCTAGCGCAGTGAGGTATTTATAGATGAGCATATATCAGCGTTATGAAATTCCGATGCAAAAGTAATAAAATAATTCATAATTCTAAATTGATAATTCATATTTATTTCTTGAATTCGCAATTATTTATTAATTTTGCAGCCAAATTGAGTAGTAATGGAAGAATTTACGAAGACGGAAGGCTCAATGATGCTTCGCACCGAAGGACTTGTGAAGCGTTATGGCAAACGTACGGTGGTCAATGACGTGTCAATTAATGTGCGTCAAGGCGAGATAGTGGGACTTCTGGGTCCTAATGGCGCTGGTAAGACTACCTCATTCTATATGACCACAGGCCTCATTATTCCCAATGCCGGACATATCTATCTGGATGATCAGGAGATAACCAAATATCCTGTATATAAGCGTGCTCGTGCCGGTGTGGGCTATCTGCCTCAGGAGGCTTCCGTGTTCCGTAAACTCAGTGTAGAGGATAACATCATGGCGGTTCTGGAGATGACAGGACGTCCTCGCGAGTATCAGTTGCAGAAGTTAGAGTCTCTCATCAAGGAACTCCGTTTGGAAAAGGTTCGCAAGAACCTTGGTGACCGTCTTTCTGGTGGTGAGCGCCGCCGTACGGAAATTGCCCGTTGTCTGGCTATCGACCCTAAATTCATCATGCTTGACGAGCCGTTTGCGGGTGTGGACCCCATTGCCGTGGAGGACATCCAGCATATCGTGTGGCAGCTGAAGTACCGCAACATTGGTATTTTGATTACCGACCACAATGTACACGAGACCCTTTCTATTACAGACCGTGCCTACTTGCTTTTTGAAGGTCGCATCCTTTTCAAGGGTTCACCAGAAGAACTTGCTGCGAATCCTATCGTGAAAGAGAAGTATTTAGGCCGTGATTTCGAACTTCGCCAGAAAGACTTCCAGTTAATAGACGAAGAAAAGCGTCGCAAGGAAGAAGAAGAGAATAATCTTTAATTCACTGTTTTAATCTGTTCCAACAGCGCATAGAATGGGTACTGTTGGCTTTTTGATAAGGTTAAAAAAACAAATTTTTCCACATTATATAATGCATTTAGGGAAATTCTTGCTACCTTTGCAACCCAATTTGCAAATTAACAATTAATTAGATACAAAACAAGATGAAAGTAACATTCGAGAATCCCGACAAAGTGAATGGTTTGATGACCATCACTGTGGAGGAAGCAGACTTCAAAGAGAATGTCGAGAAGACACTGAAGAACTATCGTAAAAAAGCCAACATTCCCGGTTTCCGTCCGGGCCAGGTACCTATGGGACTGATTAAGCGTCAGGTAGGAACCAGCGTGAAGGTTGACGAAATTAACAAGCTGGTTGGCCAGGAAATCTATAAGTACGTACAGGAAAACAAAATACAGATGCTGGGTGAGCCCCTGCCTTCTGAGAAGCAGCAGCCCGTTGATGTGGAAAAGGATGCTCCTTATACATTCGTATTCGATATCGCCGTGGCTCCTGAATTCGAGATCAAGCTCTCCGGTCATGACAAGGTGGACTATTACACCATCAAGGTGGATGATGAATTAATTGACCGTCAGGTGGACATGTATGCAAGCCGTTCCGGTCATTACGACAAGGTGGAGGCTTATGCTGACAACGATATGCTGAAGGGTGATCTTCGCGAACTCGATGCTGAGGGCAACACTAAGGAAGACGGTGTTACCGTGGAAGGTGCTATCATGCTGCCTAACTACATCAAGGTGGACGACCAGAAAAAGCTTTTTGATGGTTGTAAATTGGGTGATATCATTACCTTTAATCCCAAGAAGGCCTATCCCGAAAACCTCGGTGAAATCAGTTCTTTGCTGAAAATTAGCCGTGATGAGGCCGAAAAGATGGAAGCTGACTTCTCTTTCCAGATTACAGAAATCAGTCGTTATGTGAAGGCTGAAGTCAATCAGGAACTTTTTGATCAGGTGTTTGGTAAGGACGCTGTGAAGGACGAGAAGGAATTCCGTGAGAAGGTCGCTGAGGGACTCAAGGCACAGTTTGTTACGGATTCAGACTTTAAGTTTATTCAGGACCTGCGTGCCCATTGTGAGAAGAAAGTTGGCAACCTGACTTTCCCTGATGCCTTGCTGAAGCGTATTATGCTGCAGAACAACAAGGATAAAGGAGAGGACTTCGTGGAGAAGAACTATGAGATGAGCATTAAGGAACTCACTTGGCATCTTATCAAAGAGCAACTTGTTGCAGCCCATAACATCAAGGTGGAGGATGCTGACATAAGGGAGGCTGCCAAGGAAGCTGCCCGCGCTCAGTTTGCTCAGTATGGCATGAACAATCTTCCTGATGAGTATTTGGAGAACTATGCCAACGATATGCTGAAGAAGAAGGAATACGTTGACAATCTTGTGGACCGTTCAATCGACCGCAAACTTACAGAGGTGCTGAAGAACGTGGTGAAACTCAATCCAAAGGAAGCCACACTTGACGAGTTTAACAAGATGATGGAACAGAAATAACATTTTTTTCGAAAAATTTTTCTCCAATATAGGAGGTTATCCGCTTTTTTTTCTTATCTTTGTATTAGGAAAGGAGCAGATAGCCTCTTTTTTTGTGAAACTTAGAAAATATGAATCTGAGATTTTAAGAATTAGAAATAGTAAGGATATGAATGATTTTAGAAAATATGCTACTCAGCATTTAGGTATGAATGGTATGGTTCTCGATGATGTGATGAAGATTCAGTCACAGTATCTGAACCCATATATATTGGAAGAGCGTCAGCTTAATGTGACCCAGATGGACGTTTTCTCGCGTCTGATGATGGATCGCATCATCTTCCTTGGCACACAGATTGACGATTATACGGCCAACACCCTGCAGGCGCAGTTGCTGTATCTCGACTCTGTGGATCCGGGTAAGGATATCTCTATCTATATCAATTCCCCTGGCGGTAGCGTGACGGCAGGTCTCGGTATCTACGACACGATGCAGTTTATCTCATCTGATGTGGCTACAATCTGTACGGGTATGGCTGCTTCGATGGCTGCCGTGCTGCTGGTGGCTGGTCAGGAAGGCAAGCGTTCCGCGCTCACCCATAGTCGCGTGATGATTCATCAGCCGCTTGGAGGTGTGCAGGGTCAAGCTTCCGATATGGAGATTGAGGTGAAAGAGATTCAGAAATTCAAGAAAGAACTCTATACTATCATCAGTAACCACTCACACACGCCATTCGAGAAAGTCTGGAAGGACAGTGACCGTAACTATTGGATGACGGCAGAGGAGGCTAAGGAGTATGGTATGATTGACGCCGTACTGGTGAAGAAGTAAGGAACTAAAGATGGCGAAAAAAGTTTGTAATTTCTGCGGAAGAAGCGAGAACGAGGTGAAGCTGCTCATCACGGGGCTCAACGGATATATCTGTGAAAACTGTGCTGAGCAAGCTCATGACATCGTTCTGTCTTCTGGTGTTTTGGGTAAGAAACGGCAGGCTGACAGTGAGCCGTTCCAGTTGAAGAAAGTGCCCAAGCCCCGTGAGATTAAGAAACATCTCGACGATTATGTCATCGGACAGGATGAGGCTAAGCGATTCCTGTCGGTAGCTGTCTATAACCATTATAAGCGTTTGCAGCAGCCCCATTCAGAAAAGGGTGTGGAGATAGAGAAGAGCAACATTATTATGGTGGGGTCAACCGGAACGGGAAAGACCCTTTTGGCGCGTACAATTGCCAAACTTCTGGATGTTCCTTTCACCATTGTGGATGCAACGGTGTTTACCGAGGCGGGTTATGTGGGTGAGGACGTGGAGAGCATTCTCTCCCGCCTGCTGCAGGTAGCTGACTACGATCAGGCCGCAGCTGAACGTGGCATTGTTTTTATTGATGAAATAGACAAGATAGCCCGCAAGAGTGACAATCCAAGTATCACACGCGATGTTTCTGGTGAGGGTGTACAGCAGAGTCTGCTCAAACTGTTGGAAGGTTCTATCGTAAACGTTCCGCCAAAGGGTGGACGCAAGCATCCCGATCAAGACTATGTGCATCTCGACACCAATAACATTCTTTTCATCTGTGGTGGTGCCTTCGATGGCATAGAACGTAAGATAGCACAGCGGCTTAATACGCATGTGGTGGGATATAGTTCTGTACAGAATGTCCGAAAAATTGACAAGGGAGACTTGATGAAGTATATCCTTCCTCAAGATTTGAAGTCATTTGGGTTGATTCCCGAGTTGATAGGACGTTTGCCCGTCTTGACCTATCTGAATCCGCTGGACCGCTCAGCTCTTCGCAACATCCTTGTAGAGCCTAAGAACTCTATCGTTAAGCAGTATGAGAAGCTTTTTGAGATGGATGGAGTAAAACTTACATTCTCAGAAGAAACGCTTGACTATATTGTTGACCAGGCTGTGGAGTATAAATTGGGAGCTCGCGGACTTCGCTCTATTGTGGAGGCCGTGATGATGGAGGCCATGTTTGAAATTCCGTCAAAACGTGTAAAAACATTTGACGTGTCTCTTGAGTATGCTAAAGAGCAATTAGACAAAGCACACTTGCAAAAATTGGAAAGCGCTTGACCATTAAAAATGAGCAAAGAAATTGACTTGACCTTAAAACTGAAGCAGTATTTCGGCTTCGACACCTTTAAAGGCGACCAGGAGGCAATAATTCGTAATGTCCTTTCTGGTAAAGACACCTTCGTACTTATGCCAACTGGTGGAGGAAAAAGTCTATGCTACCAATTGCCCTCCCTGATTATGGAGGGCACAGCAATCGTCATTTCACCACTAATCGCCTTGATGAAAAATCAGGTGGATGTCATCAATGGCATGAGTGAGGATGAGGGTATAGCTCATTACCTGAATTCTTCCCTCAATAAGGCAGCCATTGATTTGGTGAAAGAGGATATTCTTTCGGGGAAGACCAAACTGTTGTATGTGGCTCCGGAGTCACTGACAAAAGAAGAGTATGTTGATTTCCTAAAGTCGGTCAAGATCAGTTTCTATGCCATTGATGAAGCCCATTGCATATCAGAATGGGGACACGATTTCCGTCCTGAATATCGTCGTATCCGTCCTATCGTGAATGAGATAGGCAAGGCTCCTATCATTGCGCTTACCGCAACGGCTACCGATAAGGTGCGCACTGATATTAAGAAAAGCCTTGGTATTCTGGATGCGAAGGAGTTTAAAAGCTCGTTCAACCGTCCAAACCTTTATTACGAAGTCAGGCAGAAACCCAGTAATGATGATACAACCAACGCACAGATTGTAAAGTTTATTCGCCAGAATCCTGGAAAGAGTGGTATCATTTATTGCCTCTCGCGAAAAAAGGTGGAGGAACTGGCTGCTGTGCTTTGTACCAACGACATTAAGGCAGCGCCCTATCATGCCGGCCTGGATTCAGCAACGCGCAATAAGACGCAGGATGATTTCTTGCAGGAAGACATAGATGTTATTGTGGCCACCATTGCTTTTGGCATGGGTATTGACAAGCCAGATGTACGTTTTGTCATTCATTACGACATTCCTAAGAGTCTGGAAGGCTATTATCAGGAGACAGGCCGTGCCGGCCGTGACGGCGGCGAAGGTAAGTGTATTGCCTTCTACCGTTATAAGGATCTGAAGAAATTAGAGAAGTTTATGGAAGGCAAGCCCGTGGCAGAGCAAGACATTGGCCGACAGCTGTTGGCTGAAACTGCTGCGTATGCTGAGTCTTCTGTGTGCCGTCGTAAGATGTTGCTCCATTATTTCGGAGAGGAATATCATAAGGATAACTGCGGCAATTGCGACAACTGTCTGCATCCTAAGACGAAGCAGGAGGCCCAGGATGCTCTTGTCATTGTCTTGATTGCCGTTCAGAAACTGAAAGAAGATTTCCGTACGGATTATGTCATTGACTTTGTTAAGGGCCGAGCTACAGATGATATTGTAGCCCATAAACATGACCAGTTGGATGAATTCGGCTCAGGTGAGGATATGGATGACAAGATTTGGAATCCTGTAATCCGACAGGCACTTATTGCCGGTTACCTGAAGAAGGATGTGGAGAATTATGGTCTTCTTAAACTCACGGCTTCCGGTAAGAAATTCCTGAAGTCGCCTAAGTCGTTTATGATTGTGCTTGATAATGAGTTCAGTGATGATGATGACGACGAGACGGTTGAGGGACAGGGCGGTGCTCTTGACCCAACCCTTTTTGCTATGTTGAAGGACCTTCGTAAGAAAGTGGCCAAACAGAAAGGCGTACCTGCCTATGCCGTTTTCCAGGAAAGCTCATTAGAGCAGATGGCAACGGTCTATCCCGTTACGTTGGAGGAACTTCAACAAGTGCAAGGTGTTGGAGCAGGTAAGGCGCGGAAGTTCGGAAAGGAATTCGTAGAACTCATCAAACGCCATTGTGAGGAGAACGAGATTGAACGTCCTGAGGATCTCCGTGTGCGCACTGTGGCCAAGAAGTCGGCGATGAAGGTTAAGATTATCCAGAGTATTGACCGTCAAGTGGCTCTTGATGATATTGCCAATGCCCAGGGCTTGGAGTTTGAGGAACTTTTGGATGAAGTGGAAGCTATTGTCTATAGTGGAACGAAACTCAACATCGACTATTTCCTGGAGGAAGTGATGGATGATGATCATGTGGACGACATCTACGATTATTTCTCAGAAAGTGATACGGATGATTTAAACACAGCTATGGATGAGTTGGGTGACGACTATTCCGAGGATGAAGTTCGTTTGGTACGTATCAAGTTCTTGTCAGAAGTAGCCAATTAATCAACTTTATATGCACAAAAAATGCCGCTCAATGGGCGGCATTTTTGTGTGTAGTCATTAATGGTTTACCTTGGTACCAGCGTATAGGTGAATTCGCTAATCACGAGGAAGTACGGATTGTGGAGATTGATTTGTTTGGTGATGACAAGTTGATCCTCAGCATCAGTAGAGCCCTTCACTAATTCTGTACTCATCGAACCGTTGAAATGATCGTCACGGAAGCTGTTAAAGCCCCAGTCGCAACCAATGATGTTGCCGCCTTTGTTCTCCCATGTCCATGTTCCAACGTTGATAAAGTCATCGGCATAAGTAACAGCAAATGTTCCGTATTCCGTTAGCAACAAATCTTTGCACTTGCTATTAAACTGTTCTTTGTCCGTGTCATAATCCTTAACTTTATCATTTCTGTACCATTTGCTGAAATCGCATCCATCGATATCGAAATCAACTAAAACATTGTTGTTCACCCGTAGGGCAAAGTGACTCTTTGAAAAACGCCAATGGCGGCAGAAAGCCCTGCTCATGTCATCTGACAGTTGCTTGGGTGCAACAGTAGCATTCACTTCGTGGGTATATCCTTCCGAGATGATGGTAATCTTAGCAGATGCGAGATCCTGGTCTATAGCGACTGTACCGAATCCGTCAAGACGATATCCACCGTCTATGACAGTGAACTTTCCGTGCACATAGAGATCAGCCAACGTAATGTTACCACTTTTTTTTGCAGGACTCTTACGCGTGACGATATATTCTCCATTAGGGGTAAATTCGATAGAGGAAAATTCCTCGCTCCCCTGAATATTATACTTTACGCCTTCCATTACAAGGTTGGGCGAAGAATCATTGTTGTTTTCATCGTCACTTGAACAGGAAACAAATGCCAGCGAGAATGTAAAGAGAGCCATCAGAGACAGCAAAATTTTAATCTTCTTCATAATCTTTCTGTTAGTTATATGTTAATTTCTCATGGCAAAAGTAGATAATATTTTTGTGAGTTGACGAGACTCTTAGTCATATTTAACAGAAAAGGCCGTTTTTAATGAATATTAGTGGCATCTAACAATGGAAGTATGAAGTTGGAGAAGATTCCGTATCACTTGCGTCTGCACGCGTTAAATAGAATTAATCGAAAGCATAAAATTGTGAAAGGTTTGCTCATATGGTGAAAAATGCGTATCTTTGCACGCAATAAATTTTAAAGTACACTATGGCATCATTTGTTGCAGACAGAATTGTGATGGACGGTCTCACATTCGACGACGTCCTGTTGATTCCAGCTTATTCAGAAATACTGCCCCGTGAGGTAGAGTTGAAAACCAAGTTTTCGCGTAACATTGATTTAAACATTCCGTTCGTGACGGCCGCTATGGATACCGTGACGGAGTCGGCTATGGCCATTGCCATTGCCCGCGAGGGAGGAATTGGTGTTATTCACAAGAATATGTCGATTGAAGCACAGGCCCGTGAAGTGGCCATTGTGAAGCGTGCAGAAAATGGCATGATCTATGATCCTGTGACAATTAAGAAAGGCCGAACCGTCCGGGATGCTCTCGTGATGATGGCTGAATATCATATTGGCGGTATTCCTGTGGTGGACGATGCAGGTCATCTTGTTGGCATTGTCACAAACCGCGACTTGCGTTTTGAGCGCCATTTGGATAAGATGATTGATGAGGTGATGACGTCAGAGAACCTGGTGACTACCCATCAGCAGACAGATCTCGACGCAGCTGCCGATATACTTCAGGCCAATAAGATTGAGAAACTTCCTGTGGTTGACAAGGATAATAGACTGGTTGGTCTGATTACCTATAAGGATATCACGAAGGCAAAGAACAAGCCTATGGCTTGCAAGGATGAAAAAGGACGTCTGCGTGTGGCAGCTGGTGTAGGCGTGACAGCTGATACGTTTGAGCGTATTCAGGCTCTGGTTAATGCCGGAGTGGACGCTATCGTTATTGATACTGCACACGGTCATTCGAAGAGCGTGATAGAGAAAGTGCACGAAGCCAAGAAAGCTTTCCCAAATATTGAAATGGTCGTGGGTAATGTGGCCACTGGTGAAGCTGCCAAGATGCTTGTTGACAACGGAGCAGACTGCATTAAGGTGGGTATTGGTCCAGGTAGTATCTGTACAACCCGTGTGGTTGCCGGTGTCGGTGTTCCACAATTGAGTGCCGTTTATGATGTAGCTTGTGCTTTGAAGGGTACAGGTGTGCCTCTCATTGCTGATGGCGGTTTGCGCTATTCTGGTGATATCGTCAAGGCTTTGGCTGCTGGCGGTTGTTCTGTGATGATTGGTTCGTTGGTAGCTGGAACGGAAGAAAGTCCGGGTGAGACCATCATTTTCAATGGCCGTAAGTTCAAGAGCTATCGTGGTATGGGTTCACTGGAAGCTATGGAAAGAGGTTCAAGTGACCGTTATTTCCAAGGTGGAGTGAAGGACGTGAAGAAACTGGTGCCTGAGGGAATTGCCGGTCGCGTGCCTTATAAGGGAACGCTGCAGGAGGTTATTTATCAGTTGGTAGGCGGTCTGCGCTCAGGAATGGGCTATTGTGGTGCTGCAACCATAGAGGATTTGCATCATGCACGGTTCACCCGAATCACCAATGCAGGAATTCTGGAGAGTCATCCTCATGATATTTCCATCACTAGTGAGGCTCCTAACTATTCGAGACCGAACGAGTAAAAATTGATTATTTCAGATAATGATTAGTTTTCAAATGAAAAAGACAATAGTAGCGATGACCATGCTCCTTTGCGGGAGCATGGCTTTTGCACAAACAGATGACCCTGTGATTATGACAATTGCAGGCCATCCCGTTCAGCGTTCTGAGTTCGAGTATTCGTATAACAAGAACAATTCTGAAGGCGTGATTGACAAGAAGACCGTTGAAGAATATGTGGACCTTTTTGTCAATTACAAACTGAAGGTTCAGGCTGCTCTTGATGCTAAGCTCGACACGATGATTTCCTATCAGAAGGAGTTCCGTACTTATCGTGACCAGCAGATTACTCCCTCTTTTGTGACTGACGAGGCCATAGAGAAGGAGGCCCGTCAGGTGTATCAGAATACGAAGGAGTCTATCGGCCCTCGTGGCCTGATTATGCCAGCGCATATTTTGATTCTGTTAAATCAAAAAGCAACGGATGAGGAGCAGAAAGCAGCCAAGGTTCGCATTGACTCTGTTTATCAGGCATTGAAGCAGGGTGCTGATTTTGAGGCCCTTGCCAAAAAGGTTTCTCAGGATCCTGGATCAGCTTCTAAGGGCGGTGTTCTTCCTTGGATTGGTCCAAATCAGACTCTAAAAGAGTTTGAGGATGCAGCTTACGCTCTGAAAGTGGGTGAACTTTCACAGCCCGTGCTCAGTCCTGCCGGTTGGCATATTATTCTCATGAAAGACCGTAAGCAGTTGGAGCCTTACGATTCTCTTCGTTCGGATATTCTTAAATTTCTGGAAGCCCGGAACGTACGTGACCGTCTGGCTGAGCAGGCCGTTGACTCTATAGCCAAGCAACGTAATATTACCCGTGATGAGTTGCTCGATGAGCGTTCTGCCGAATTACAGGCTAAAGATGTGGAATTAGACAATCTGGTCCGTGAATATCATGATGGTTTGTTGCTCTACGAGATTTCTAACCGTGAGGTCTGGGAAAAGGCCGCTAAAGATGAGGCTGGACTGGCCAATTATTTCAGCAAGAACAAGAAAAAGTACAAATGGGATCAGCCTCGTTATAAAGGAATGGTCTATCATGTAAAGGAGAAGGACGACGTGAAAGCTGTGAAGAACAGTGTGAAGGGATTGGAATTTGCCCAATGGGCTGATAAGCTTCGCAAGACTTTCAACAATGATTCCATTATCCGTATCCGTGTGGAGAAGGGAATCTTCAAGAAGGGTGATAATGCATTCATCGACAAGATGGTGTTTAATAAAAAAGATGCCAAGGTGACACCTGTGAAGGACTATCCCATTGATGCCGTTTATGGTAAGATTTTGAAGAAGGGACCAGAGGAATACGAAGATGTAAAGGGGCTGGTAACCGCAGATTATCAGGAAGAACTTGAAAAGGGATGGGTTGCCACCTTGCGCCGGAAATATCAGGTGAAAGTGTATGATGAGGTGGTGAAGACCGTCAATAAGCACTAATCGGATTTGCGATTTTTGAATATGAGAAAAAAGACGATATTAACTGTTGTTGTCGCACTTGTGTTGGCTCTGGGCATCAATGCCCGTGGTCACATGCTGCGTGTGATGCAGCAGAATGACTCACAGGCTGAGGACACGACTGTCAAGGTACAGGAAGATGTTATCAATGAGGCCAGTATCGTGGACGAAGTTATCTGGGTGGTGGGAGATGAGCCCATTCTCAAAAGTGATGTGGAAGCTATGCGCTTGCAGGCTGAGGCAGAAGGCATTCATTTCCCGGGGGATCCTGACTGTTCGATTCCCGAGCAGATTGCCGTACAGAAACTCTATCTCCATCAGGCAGCTATTGATTCCATCGAAGTAACGGAGAGTGAGATCAGCATGAATGTTGAACAGCAGATTAACTACTGGTTGCAGCTGGTAGGTGGAAGTAAGGAAAAGCTGGAAGAGTACCGTAAGCAGACCATCGCTCAGATGCGTAGTTCTATGCACGATGATTTCCGTGATCGTCAGCTGATACAGAAAATGCAGGAAAAATTGGTGGAAGACATCAAGGTGAGTCCTGCTGACGTCCGCATGTATTTCAAGGACCTGCCGGAAGACAGTATTCCCTTCGTCCCTACTGCAGTGGAAGTGCAGATTGTGACTCTTACGCCTCGTATCGAACAGGAAGAGATCAATCGTGTTAAGGACGAACTTCGTGAATATACAGATCGTGTAAATCGTGGTGAAACAACGTTCGCAACATTGGCGCGCCTTTATTCTGAGGATCCGGGTACTGCTCGTCAGGGTGGTGAACTTGACTATACAGGCCGTGGTATGTTGGATCCTGCTTTTGCCAACGTGGCATTCAACTTGACAGACCCGAAGAAAATCTCCAAGATTGTGGAGACCGAATTCGGATTCCATATCATTCAGTTGATTGATAAGCGTGGCGATAAGATCAAATGTCGCCATATCCTGCTGAAGCCGCATGTGTCATCCGAAGCTCTTGAGAAGGCACAGCATCGTCTGGACTCTATTGCCAATGACATTCGTGCGGAGAAATTCTCTTTTGACGAAGCTGCCACTTATATCTCTGATGATAAGGACACTCGGAGCAGTAAGGGCTTGATGGCCAATACCTCAGAATCTGGAAGAACCAGTAAATTCCGCATGCAGGACCTTCCCACGGAGGTCGCCCGTGTCGTGGATACCTTAAAGGTAGGTCAAGTTTCAGATGCATTCCAGATGATCAATTCCAAGGGAAAGACCGTGACGGCTATTGTGAAGCTGAAGAGTAGGGTGGATGGCCATCGTGCAACAATCACGGAAGATTTCCAGGAAATGAAGAATGTTGTACTTGCCAAGCGCCGTCAGTCCTATCTGAAGGAATGGGTAAAGGATAAGCTGAAGACAATCTACGTCCGGATGAACGACCGTTACAAAGATTGTCAGTTTGAATATGAAGGTTGGATTAAATGACCAATCAAAATAGGAAATACAGACATACTGGTGGGCATAGAATGGCTTTGGGGCTGATTCTATGCCTGTTTGGACTATGCTTGGTCGTCGGGTCTCAGGCTGCTCGCAAGAAGAAGGCGCCTAGGAAAAAGGTAGACGAGCGCGTGTATCTTATCCATGCCGATCGTCTTTCATTCGACCGTTATGGACGCAGACCTGATGCCCAGGTTCTGAACGGACATGTCAGTTTTCGTCATAAAGGAGCCACGCTGACTTGTGACAGTGCTTATTTCTTTGAAGCCACAAACTCTTTCGAGGCTTTTGGCCATGTGAAATTAAAGCAGGGCGACACGTTGACGCTGGTGAGTGACTATGCCTATTATGATGGCAATGAGCAGATGGCAAGGTCTCGGCGTAATGTGATTCTCACGCATCGTGGAACGAAACTATATACGGATTCGCTTGACTATGACCGTCTTTATAACCTCGGTTACTTCTTCGAAGGAGGTAAGATGGTAGACAACAAGAATGTGCTGACCAGCGATTGGGGAGAATATGACACGGAGACGCGTGATGCCGTGTTCAACTATGACGTTAAACTGAAGAATCCCAAGTTCTATCTGGAAACCGACACCCTGTATTATGATGTCCATACCCGTTTGGCCCATGTCACGGGGCCTTCCACGGTAACATCGGGAAAAAGTATGGTGAAGACACAGGATGCCTACTACGATACGAATAACGACAAAGCCCGTTTGTTTGGCCGAAGTGTATTGGTGGATGAAGCCAAGGAAATCACTGGCGACAGCTTGTTCCGGGATGAAAAGAAAGGAACGGCAGAAGGTTTTGGCAATGTCATCTACCGTGACAAGCAGAACAAAAATGAGATGTACAGTGAGTATTTCTGGTATGATGAGAACCAAGGTTATGCTTATGCCACTGATCATGCCAAACTGGTGGATTACTCCCAGAAGGACACACTCTACCTGCATGGTGACACGCTAAAGATGGTGTCCTATAATGTTAATACGGATTCTGTCTGGCGTAAATTGCACTGTTACTATAAGGTTCGCATGTATCGTAAAGATATGCAGGCTGTGTGTGACTCTCTTGTCTACAATTCAAAGGATTCTGTTATGACGATGTATAAGGACCCGATAGCTTGGAATGTGAATCGCCAGTTGCTGGGGGAGATTATTGATATCTTCATGAAGGATTCTACGATTGAGCACGCCCATATCAACGGTCAGGCTCTTTCAATAGAAAAAATTGACGAAAAAGACCATTTCAATCAGGTTTCTTCAAAGGACATGTTTGCCTATTTCATTAACGGTGATATTCATCAGAGTGATGCAATAGGAAATGTGCAGACCATCTTTTATCCTGTTGATGAGAAGGACAGTACATTCCAGGGCCTGAACTATCTGGAGACGGATACCATGAGAATGTACTTGCAGGAACGGAAACTGCAGAGAATCAAGACAAATAAGGCATCGGGAACGACCTATCCCATGACTCAGATTCCGTCAAATAAATATCATTTGACGCAGTTCGCATGGTTTGATTATGTACGTCCTACAGACAAAGATGATATCTTTGTGTGGCGTGGAAAGAAGAGCGGAACGGAACTGAAGAAGATAAACCGTAAGGAAGCTCCCCTGCAGACCTTGAAACCCAAGACGAAAGAAGAGGATATTGAAGTTGAAAAGGAAGAAGCAAAGGAACAGACAGAATGAGTGACATCATACAGGTTCTACCCGACAGCGTTGCCAACCAGATTGCTGCTGGTGAGGTGATACAGCGTCCGGCCAGCGTTATCAAGGAACTGGTTGAGAATGCTGTGGATGCCGGTGCTGACACGATTAATGTCGTGGTGGTGGATGCCGGCCGTACCTCTATCCAGGTGATAGATAATGGTAAGGGCATGTCGGAAACCGATGCGCGCCTTTCTTTCGAACGTCATGCGACCTCGAAGATTCGCAAGGCTGATGATCTCTTTGACCTCCATACGATGGGTTTTCGTGGAGAAGCGCTGGCTTCAATTGCTGCTGTGGCTCAGGTCACGCTGAAAACCCGTATGGCAACCGATGAAATAGGCACTCAGATTAACATCTCGGGAGGCAAGGTGCTGTCGCAAGTTCCTGTCTCCTGCCCTGTGGGTTGTAATTTCTCTGTGGAGAATCTGTTTTATAATGTACCGGCCCGCCGGAAGTTCCTCAAGTCGAACACCACCGAACTCAATAATATTCTCCAGGCTTTTGAACGGATAGTCCTGGTGAATCCTGGGATTCATTTCACCTTACACAGTAATGGGGTAGAGGTTTTCAACCTGCGCGCCTCAAATCTTCGCCAGCGTATTGTCGATATTTTCGGCAAGCGTTTTAATCAGGACATCCTGCCTGTGGATGTCGAGACCACAGTATGTAAAATAACGGGTTTTGTAGGCAAACCGGAATCTTCTAAGAAAAAAGGAGCCCATCAGTATCTTTTTGCCAATGGCCGTTACATGAAGCATCCTTATTTCCACAAGGCAGTGCAGGGCGCTTTTGAGCGCTTAATTCCTGTAGGCGAGCAAGTCCCCTATTTCATCTATTTGGAGGTGAACCCTGAAAATATAGATGTGAATATCCATCCCACGAAGACGGAAATCAAGTTTGAGGATGAGCAGACCATTTGGCAGATTCTCATAGCCGCCGTGAAGGAAGCCATCGGCAAATTCAATGATGTACCTTCGATAGAGTTTGATACTCAAGGAAAACCTGACATTCCTGTTTTCAACCCGACGGCTCCTGATGTCGCGGTTCCAAAGGTCGACTACGATCCTCAGTATAATCCTTTTAAACCCACTTCCAGGTCTTCTTCCTTTAAGAATAGCGTTCCCAGTGAATGGACGGAGCTGTATGCTGGTATGCAGCATCCTCAGAAGGAGCAGAATCTTTTTGGTGAAACACAGGAGTCCTCAGAGGATGACATCATGACATCAACCTCAATTATTGAGGAAAAATCACCTGTTCATTATCAGTATAAGGGACAGTATATCATGACGGCTGTCAAGTCTGGCCTGATGATTATCGATCAGCATCGCGCGCATGTACGCATTTTATATGAGGGGTATCTGCGGCAGATGGAGGAGAAAAAGGGCAATTCTCAGAAGATGTTGTTCCCAGAGGTCGTTCAGTTGGCTCCGTCTGATTCTGTGATTCTGGATAATCTGATGACCGAGATGGAACGCGTGGGTTTTGATCTGTCTAATCTTGGAAATGGCAGTTATGCGATCAATGGGATCCCGGCAGAGTTAGAAGGGGTCGATATGAATGTACTCTTACATCAGGTTGTGGCCTCTGCCAAGGAATCGTCAGCTAAAATAGGCGATGATATCTATCAGTCTTTGGCCCTTTGTCTGGCTCAGCATGCGGCTATTCCGTATGGGCAGATATTGGGAAATGACGAGATGGACAACCTTGTCAACACACTTTTCGGGTGCTCCAATGTCAATTATACACCCGATGGGAAAGTTATCATTTGTATTCTAAAACAGAAGGAAATTGACCAATTAATGGGTTAAAATCAGGGCTTTTCTTGTCTTTTATTAAGAAATTTTAGATTTTTTGTGTATTTTCTTATGAAAAATTAGGTGGGAATCAAAAAAAAATATTATCTTTGCCCCGAAATATCGACGTTTATAGAATCAAAAAATAAAGAATAATTAATTATTGATAGTTAAATTATAAAAGTTATGAAAAAGTTTTTAATTGTTTTGGCTCTGGCCAGCGTATCACTGACAAGTATGGCTCAGGAAGATCCTACTTTAAAGTACAGTGTAGCCACTAATTCATTCTGGAGCAACTGGTTCCTCCAGGGAAACTTTGCTTACACAGCCTTCTATTCTAATGAGGAAAAGCACGAAGGTTTTTCTAAGAGTCCTCTGAAGGACTTCCGTCGCGGTCTTGGTTTCTCTGTTGCTATTGGTAAATGGTTTACCCCTGGCATCGGTCTTCGTACCAAGTTCAATGCTATGGATGGTAAGAGCGTTTTGACTACAAATGCTGATGTAAACAAGATTAAGTATTGGAATCTGCAGGAGCAGGCTTTGCTGAACCTCAGCAATCTCCTCTGTGGTTACAATGAGACTCGCGTTTGGAACTTCATTCCTTACTTCGGTGTAGGTATTGCCCGTAACTGCTCTTATAACACTTATGAGCTGGTGGGTAGCGCAGGTATCCTGAACACATTCCGTGTTTCAAAGCGCGTAGCTATCAACCTCGATCTTGGTTACAACCTCTGCGGTGACGACTTCGAAGGAATGGAGTATGCTTGGGGACGTAACTTGGATGCTGCTCACGACCGTTGGTTCACAGCTGAAGTTGGTCTGACCCTCAACCTGGGTACTGCTACTTGGAATAAGGTTCCCGATGTTGACGCTATCAAGGCTCTCTCTCAGAGCCAGATCGACGCTCTTAAGGCTCAGCTCGCTGACGCTAATGCAGAGAACGATCGTCTGAAGAACATGCTGGCTAACCAGCCCAAGCCAGAGCCCGTTGTGCCTCAGTCTGTTAAGGAGTTCATCACTACTCCAGTATCTGTATTCTTCAACCTCGACAAGACCGAAATTGCTGAGCTGAAGGACCTCGTAAACGTACAGGCTCTTGCTAAGTATGCTATCGAGAACAACAACAACCTCCTCGTAACAGGTTATGCTGACAGCGCTACAGGTAGTGCTCCTCACAACCAGGTTCTGTCTGAGAAGCGTGCAAAGCGCGTGGCTGACGAGCTCGTTAAGATGGGTGTTGCTGAGAGCAGAATTTCTCAGGAAGCTAAGGGTGGTGTAGACATTCTGTCTCCTATCTCTTACAACCGTCGTGCAACTGTTCAGATTACTGAATAAAATTTGCATGCCTCTTACATTCGTAAGATTTTGAAATAAAAATTCCGCATTTCGTTATGAGATGCGGAATTTTTTTGTATCTTTGTCAGCAGATCAAACCTCTTATTTGATTTACTTTATGATTTGGAACCAGAGCATTGAGTGTATGGATCGCGAGCAGCTTCGCGAAATCCAGAGTATCCGCCTTCGCAAGATGGCCGACTATGTCTATCACAATTCACCCTTCTATCGCCGGAGGTTTCAGGAAATGGGACTTGAGCCGGGTGACATCAAGGATATTGATGATGTGGTGAAATTGCCTTTTACTAACAAGTTGGATCTGCGTGACAACTATCCTTTCGGACTGGCTGCCGTTCCGATGAGCCAGATTGTACGTATCCATGCTTCTTCAGGAACAACGGGAAAGCCTGTTGTAGTACTTTACACACGTAAGGACTTGGCCATGTGGACCGAAAGTATTTCGCGTGCCTTTACGGCCTATGGAGCTACCAAGGATGATATCTTCCAGGTTTCTTATGGCTATGGATTGTTCACCGGTGGTTTGGGTGCCCACGATGGTGCCACGAATATCGGTGCCAGTGTCATCCCGATGTCATCGGGAAACACACAGAAGCAGATTACGCTGATGCACGATTTTGGAGCATCTGTACTTTGCTGTACACCTTCTTATGCCATGTTCTTGGGTGAGGCGCTGAACGAGGCAGAATGGCCCCGTGAGGAGTTTAAGCTGAAGATTGGTGCATTCGGAGCAGAGCCCTGGACTGAAGAGATGCGTGGAAAGCTGGAGTCAACGCTTGGTATCAAGGCTTATGATATTTACGGATTGAGCGAGATTGCCGGCCCTGGTGTGGGCTACGAATGTGAATGCCAGTGTGGAACACACTTGAGCGAAGACTATTTCTATCCGGAGATTCTGGATCCCAATACCGGTGAGCAGTTGCCTGAGGGTACGCTGGGCGAACTCACGTTTACTCATCTTACGAAAGAGGGAATGCCTCTCCTTCGTTATCGTACCCACGATTTGACAGCCCTTCATTATGAGAAATGCTCCTGCGGCCGTACACTTGTCCGAATGGATCGTATTCTGGGCCGTTGTGATGATATGCTCATTATCCGTGGCGTCAATGTATTCCCGTCTCAGATTGAGTCAGTTATCTTGTCTCTGCCAGAATTCGAGCCCCACTTCCTGCTGACCGTTGACCGTGTGAACAATACCGATACTTCTGAACTCCAGGTGGAGGTGAAGGAGGATTACTACAGTGATGAAATGTCGACCATGGTGGGCTTGCAGAAAAAACTGGAAGCTGAGCTCCGCAGTGTGATTGGTCTGGGCTTCAAGGTTCGTCTGAGTGAACCAAAGAGCATTGAGCGCAGTACGGGCAAGGCTCGCCGTGTCATTGACAAGCGACAGTTTAAATAGTCCGATTTCCTTAACTAACAACAATATGAAAGCAAAACAATTATCCGTATTCCTTGAGAACAAGAGTGGACGCTTGACCGAAGTGACCACCGAACTGGGAAAAGCTGGTATTAACCTGTCTGCCATGAGTATTGCAGACAACAGTGACTTTGGTATTCTCCGCTGCATCGTCTCTGAGCCGGAGAAGGCTTATGATGTGCTGAAGGCTGCTGGCTTTGCCGTGAAGCTGACCGATGTCATTGCTTTGAATTGCCCCAACACAAGTGGCGCTTTGGCCGTGGTATTGCAGTATCTGTCCGATTCGGGCGTTTTCATTGAATATCTGTATTCATTTGCCGCCGGTAACATAGCCCATATCGTGATCCGTCCTACCGATCTGGATGTATGTGAAAAGATTTTGGAGGCCAAGAAGGTGGACTTGATTGCCGCCAACGACCTCTATAAACTATAGGCAATTCCTAAGAGCGAAGGAGCGGGAGAAAGTAGGAACGAGAATGATAATTTCGTTCACTCTTTCCCCCGTTCTTTCATTCTTTCTAAAAATTTTCCGCAAAAAGTTTGGCCGTTTCAAAAAAACTCCGTACCTTTGCAGCGCTTTTAAAAACAACGGGCGTTTAGCTCAGCTGGTTTAGAGCATCTGCCTTACAAGCAGAGGGTCGGCGGTTCGAATCCGTCAACGCCCACCAGCATCCCTGCAGCTCAAGAGTTGTGGGGATTTTTGTTTTATTAAGGGAATAATTTATGTAGTCTCGAAAAAACTTCGTACTTTTGCCGAACGTTAGAGAAAATAGACACAAGTAATACGTATTAGTTGATATTTCAGTGATATGAATTTAGATTTGCTGACTGCCATTTCACCTGTCGATGGGCGTTATAGAGGCAAGACTGAGAAGTTGGCCGATTATTTTTCTGAATATGCTCTTATCCGCTACCGTGTTCGTGTAGAGATTGAGTATTTCATTACACTTTGTGAACTCCCGCTTCCGCAGCTCCAGTCATTCGACCAGAGCCTGTTTCCTCGTTTGCGCAATATCTATATTCAGTTTTCTGAACAGGATGCCCAGCGGGTAAAAGATATTGAGAAGACGACTAACCACGACGTGAAGGCTGTGGAATATTTCATCAAGGAGCAATTTGCCAAGATTGATGAAGAGTTGGCTGCAAATCTAACCCCGAAATCCATCACTGAATACCAGGAGTTCATCCATTTCGGACTCACCTCTCAAGATATCAACAACACCAGTGTTCCTCTTTCTATTAAAGAAGCTTTGGCAGACGTCTTCATTCCTCAGGTGGAAGAGCTGATTCAGCAGCTGACGGATTATGCCGAGGAATGGAAGGATGTGCCTATGTTGGCTAAAACGCATGGCCAGCCAGCTTCTCCTACCCGTTTGGGAAAAGAAGTCATGGTGTTTGCCTATCGCCTGCAGGAGCAGCTGAAGTCGCTGACGCAGGTTCCCATAACAGCGAAGTTTGGCGGTGCTACTGGAAACTTCAATGCGCATCGTGTGGCCTATCCTGCATACGACTGGAAGGAATTCGGCAACAGGTTTGTCAGCGAAAAACTGGGTTTGCAGCGTGAGCAGTACACCACCCAGATCAGTAATTATGATCAGATGGGGGCTGTTTTCGATGCCATCCGCCGTATCAATACCATTATTATTGATCTCGACCGCGATTTCTGGATGTATATCTCTATGGAGTATTTCAAGCAGAAGATCAAGGCCGGCGAGGTGGGCTCCAGTGCCATGCCTCATAAAGTCAATCCCATTGACTACGAGAATTCCGAAGGCAATCTGGGTATGGCCAATGCTATTCTGCAGTTCTTGTCGCAGAAGTTGCCCATCAGCCGTTTGCAGCGCGACCTGACTGATTCCACAGTGCTCCGCAACATCGGTGTGCCTCTTGGTCATAGTGTCATTGCCATTCAGAGCACACTGAAAGGCTTGCGCAAACTGATTCTCAATGAAGAGAAGCTGCAGCAGGATCTTGAAAACACATGGGCTGTCGTGGCTGAAGCCATCCAGACCATTCTCCGTCGTGAGGCCTATCCGCATCCCTATGAAGCATTGAAGGCCCTGACCCGTACCAACAAGCATATGACGGAAGAGACGATCCATGAGTTTATCCAGCAGTTGGAGGTCAGCGACAGCGTAAAGGCAGAGCTCATGGCCATCACACCAAGCAATTATACAGGTATTTAAGAAAATCATAAAAATCCTTGGCCTAAGTGATTAGGTCCATTAGAGTTTTATATATTAGAGTATCAATTATTTAAAAGTAAACGAACATGTCTGAAGATTTAGAGAACAAAACCGAGGGAATGTCTGCTGAGCAGAACAATGAGAATGGCCGGGAAGGTTATCGCTCATCTTATTCCAACTATCGACCCCAGCAGGGACGGTCTCCACGTCCCCGTATCCATGCACAACGTGCTTACACTCCAAGAACGAACAACAATGAAAGTGAAGGCGGTTTCCGTCCGGAGGGCTTTGGTGCCAATCTCCAGTCGGAGGCTCCCCAGCAGCGTAGTTATCAGCCTCGTGGCGGCTACCAGCCTCGTCAGCAGGGTGGCTATCAGCCTCGTGGCGGTTATCAGCCTCGTCAGCAGGGTGGCTATCGTCCCAACTACAACAATGAGGAAGGTGGTTATCAGCCCCGCCAGCAGCAGGGTGGCTATCGTCCCCGATATAATAATGATGGCGACCAGGGTGGTTATCAGCCACGTCAGCAGCAGGGTGGCTATCAGCCCCGTGGTGGTTACAATAATAACCGTGGCGGCTATGGTCAGCAGCGTGGTGGCTATCAGCAGCGTGGCGGCTATGGCCAGCAGCGCAGTGGTTATGGTCAGCAGCGTGGCGGTTATGGTCAGCAGCGTGGTGGTTATGGTCAGCAGCGCGGCGGCTATGGTCAGCAGCGCGGCGGTTATGATCCCAATGCTAAGTATTCACTGAAAAAGCGTATCGAGTACAAGGAGGAGAACTTCGATCCCAACGAGCCCGTTCGTCTGAACAAGTTCCTTGCCAACGCCGGTGTTTGCAGCCGTCGTGAGGCAGATGAGTTCATTCAGGCTGGTGTGGTGACCGTGAACGGTGAGGTTGTAACCGAACTCGGCACCAAGGTGCTCCGCACGGATGAGGTTAAATTCCATGATCAGCCCGTAACGCTGGAGAAGAAAGTCTACGTGCTGCTCAACAAACCCAAGGATTATGTGACAACCAGCGATGATCCCCAGCAGCGCAAGACCGTGATGGATCTCGTGAAGAATGTTTGTCCCGAACGCATCTATCCGGTAGGTCGTCTCGACCGCAATACCACGGGTGTGCTTCTGCTGACCAACGACGGTGACCTTGCTTCCAAGCTTACGCATCCCAAATTCCTGAAGAAGAAGGTTTATCACGTTTATCTCGATAAGAATGTAGCCGCTTCCGATATGCAGCAGATTGCTGAAGGCATCGAGCTGGAGGATGGCGAGGTGCATGCTGATGCCATTGAATATGCCAATGAGGCAGACAAGAGTCAGGTGGGCATAGAGATTCATTCTGGTAAGAACCGCATCGTGCGTCGTATCTTCGAGAGCCTTGGCTATCGTGTGGTGAAGCTCGACCGCGTACAGTTTGCTGGTCTCACCAAGAAGAACCTCCGTCGTGGCGACTGGCGCTTCCTCACCGAGAAGGAAGTGGATATGCTCCGCATGGGTGCCTTTGAATAAAAGAACCATTCCTAACCCCTCCTTGCAGGGAGGGGAAGGATGTGTCTCTACACCTTATTATAGGTTGGAAAAGATATATAATCATATTTAATAATTTATAATGCTCATCGTCCGCATCTGAGTCATTTGACTCCCCTCCATATAGGGAAGGGCAGGGGATGGGTCTCATATTATGAACAGAACAAAAGTCATTGATGTCCTGAAGGACACAGAATACGGCAAGAAAGTTTGCGTGAAAGGCTGGGTGCGTACGCATCGCAGTTCCAAAGCCGTTGACTTTATTGCCCTCAATGATGGCTCTACCATCAAGAACGTGCAGGTGGTCGTTGACCCTGCTGCCATTGGCGAAGAGAAATTGAAACTCATCACGACAGGTTCCTGCATCTGTGTAGTCGGTACCCTTGTGGAAAGTCCCGCCCAGGGTCAGGCCAGTGAGATACAGTGCGAAAGCATTGAAATCTATGGCACTTGCGGCGCCGATTATCCTATGCAGAAGAAGGGCCAGAGCTTTGAGTATATGCGTCAGTATGCTCATTTGCGCCTGCGTACCAACACTTTCGGTGCTGTGATGCGTATCCGTCACAACATGGCAATGGCCATCCACACTTATTTCCATGAGCATGGTTTCTTCTATTTCCATACGCCGCTGATTACTGCCAGCGACTGTGAGGGAGCCGGCAATATGTTTCAGGTAACTACCAAGAACCTCTATGACCTGAAAAAGGATGAGGCAGGAAAAATCATCTATGATGATGACTTCTTTGGCGAACAGACTTCCCTGACCGTCTCCGGACAGTTGGAAGGTGAGCTGGGTGCCACGGCTTTAGGTGCCATCTATACCTTTGGTCCTACTTTCCGTGCTGAGAACAGTAATACCCCTCGCCATCTGGCAGAGTTCTGGATGATTGAACCGGAGGTGGCTTTCCTCGACCAGCAGGGTCTGATGGATTTGGAGGAAGATTTCATCAAATACTGTGTGAAATGGGCACTTGACAACTGCAAGGACGACCTGGAGTTCCTCAACAAGATGATTGACAAGGGACTGATTGCCCGTCTGGAAGGTGTTCTGAAGGACAGTTTTGTCCGTCTGCCTTACACACAGGGTATTGAAATCCTGCAGGAAGCCATCAAGAATGGTAAGAAATTTGAATATCCTTGTGAATGGGGTGACGACCTCGCCTCTGAACATGAGCGCTATCTCGTGGAGGAATATTTCAAGAAGCCTGTCATCATGACCGACTATCCTGCCAGCATCAAGGCTTTCTATATGAAGCAGAATGAGATGCAGGGCGAAGGATCTGTGGGTTATCAGGGCTGTGTGGCTCCCGGACGCACCATGCAGGGCACCGATGTGCTCTTCCCGCAGATTGGTGAGATTATCGGCGGAAGTGTGCGTGAGGAGAGTTTTGAGAAACTGATGGCTGAGATTGAGAGCCGCCAGATGGAGACTGACAAACTCTGGTGGTATCTCGATACCCGCAAGTACGGCAGCTGCCCGCATGCAGGCTTCGGTCTCGGCTTCGAGCGCCTCATTCTTTTCGTCACTGGCATGCAGAATATCCGTGACGTGATTCCCTTCCCACGCACACCCAAAAATGCTGAGTTTTAAAGCTCAGCATTTTTTTCGTCACTTTTCGGGAGTGATTAGGGTCTAATCACTTGCCGAAATTGACAAAAAAGGAACGTAATTAGGCCTTAATCACTAGGGAGCGTAAAAAAGCACATTATTTGGAAAAGTGTGCAATTCGCAGTCCCTTTGTTTATCGGCACTTGGCACCCCTGAGCATCGTTTTGAGCAAGAATCTCCGATAAAATTGCCAGGAAGGTATAATATTTAACATATTCACTGAATTTTTTAGGCAAAAATTTGGATTATAACCAAAAAAAAACTACTTTTGCACTGATTTTTAAAAATTACGTATATGATTATGATAAAAGATTCATTAACCCTTAATCCGCTTTGCCTATGAGAGATGTCTTGAAACTACCATTACGCGCGCGTATATATTAATAAGGTATAATGGCGCGAGTGCAAATCTCTTATATGCAGTAGTTAGAAACGTGCAAAACCCCTTATTTTAAACGAGAAGCAGCCGAAATGTTAAAATTTCTTCTTTTTGTGAAAAAATATTGGAGTTTGTTTGCGCAATATAAGAATTAAGCGTATATTTGCACAAAATTACTGTATTCTCCCCAATCGGAGAGTACTTTGTTGTGAGAGAATTTAAGAATATATATATATTAAGTTTAATTTAATTTTTAGTCTAATGAAAAAGAAAATTTTAAGTGCTTTGCTTTTAGTAGCATTTGCTTTTGCTGCTACAAGTACGGTTACGTCTTGTAAGGACTATGATGACGAAATCAATGACCTTAAGACGCTGATTCAGGCTGACAAGGCCGCTCTTGAGCAGGCTAAGACAGATCTGACTAACCAGATTAACGCTCTTTCTGCTCAGCTTGCTGACGCTCAGGGTAAGATTACAGCTTTGCAGAACGAAGCTGCTACTCATGCAACCAAGACTGAGCTGAAGAATGCTGTTGACGAGTTGAATGGCAAGATCTCTGATGAAGAGACAGCCCGCAAGAATGAGATTCAGCGTCTTGAAGGTTTGATCGCTGGACTCGAAACCCGTCTGGGAAATGCTGAGGGCGCTTTGGCAGAACTCAACCGTATCATCGGTGGTGAGCTTGAAGGCAAGACTTACAAAGAGGCCATTACTGATCTCTATGGACAGATGGAGTCTGTTAAGACTGGCCTCGGTAATGCTTTGCAGGCTATTGACGGACTGAAGACAGGTCTTAGCGATGAGGAAACAGCTCGTAAGGCTGCTGATAGTGACTTGCAGTCGCAGATCACTGCTATCCAGGCATTTGTTGACAACTTCAAGGAAATCGACCCAACTCTCGAAGAGAGACTTTCCAGCATTAAGAGCCAGCTCCAAGAGCTCCGCACTTCAATCGGCAACAACGCTAGTGCCATTGCTGAGATTAAGGGTAAGATGAAGGAGATGTCTGATAAGATCAACGAGGCTTTCGATTGCATCAACGTTCTTAACGTTCTCGTTCAGCAGCGTCTGCGTAGCCTGGTATTCATTCCCGATGCATACTATTGGGGAGTTGAGGCTACAAGCTTCAACTATCTCGAGGCTTTCCAGTACACTTTGGCTGAGACCGCTTATGACAAGAAGGAAGCTCGCGGTTATGAGTATGGCAGCAAGGCATTTGATGATAAGGTTTCTGACGATGCTTTGATGGAGGCTGGTGCTCGCACCGACCATAAGGATGGCCGCTATGACAGCACTCAGTACACAAGCGTGATGGACCTCTGGGCAAACTATCACCTGAATCCTTCTGACGTTATCGTTGAGGACTTCAATGATGTTCAGGTTATCGACGCTGACAAGCCTTACATTCTGACTCGTGCTTCTGAGGCTCAGATCACAACTAAGAAGGATAAGGATGGCAAGAGCATCTATAAGGTTAAGGACGGCATCTTGAGCGTACAGCTTGATGTTAAGAATCCTGATAAGATTAAGAGCGTGCTCAAGGGTCTGCAGAGCATTATTATGCCAGAGCAGGGTGCTGAGGCTTCTACTGAGCAGCCAATGATTACTATCTTCGCAACACAGGTTGCCCTCCAGGGTGACAATGCTAAGGAGGATACTCTGATCACTTCTGACTATGCTACTCTGTATGCTGACATCTACAGCAATGTACGTCTGTCTCATAAGAAACTTGCTGAGGGTATTCCTTTCACTGGTGTTGAGAATGTACACTGCGGCTATTGCCCACTGAATGAGGGTGAGGACAGCCTGCACCTGATGGCTACCGTACACGAGGCTGCTGTATTCGAGGCTCAGGATACCTGTAACTATGACGAGACCCTCGACCTCCGCAAGCTCGTTGAGGCTCACTGGGACAACATCGCTGGCCAGCACGAGGTTATTCCTGCTGACAAGATGAAGGAATATGGCTTTACTTACAAGTTCGAGTTGACCGGTCTTTGGATTGGTGACAACGAGACTTCTGAGTCTGCACACGCAGCTATCAACCCCGAAGATGGTTACACATTCCGTCCTCAGATGGTTGAGCAGGGCACTGGTAAGCAGCAGGCTTATGGTGCTGAGCAGGGCCTCCAGACCGTTGGTCGTACTCCTGTTGTTCGCGTATCTCTGCTTGACAAGTATGGCAAGATCCTTGACTACGGTTACATCCGTATCAGAATTTCACGTGAGAATCCTAACCCTGTTTATGAGTACAAGGAGATTACCTATAACGGTGCAGGCAACAGCTATATCGACGAGTGTAACTTCGAGGGCGAAGGCTACGAGGTTTACAAGACCACTTGGTACCAGACCGAGTATGACCTGTACAAGCTTGTGGACATGGCTCGTGAGGACTTCGAGGCTATCTATGAGGAAGAGCCCGTAGGTGACGGCGATGCTAATTATACTCAGTTCATCAAGAAGGATGGCAAGTGGGTAGAGTGTGCTGAGGATGAGATTATCGGTACGCTGACCAATACTCCTGACCTCTCTGGTGAAACTCACACTCAGTCAAGTACTTTGATTTATGAGCTCACAAGCGAAGACATCGATGCTCTCTATGCTCAGTGGACTCCGAAGACTGCCGAGAAGACCTTCAATGTTGAGCGTGCTTACAAGTATAAGCCTAACACCGCTGGTTACAGCGACATCTATGTAGTATTCACTACTAAGGTGACCTTCAAGCCAATGCCACAGTATAGCGCTACTATCGACTGGGCTAACCAGAAGATTGAAAAGTACTGGTACAACAAGAACACTGCTGAGACCGCAGACGTTTCTAAGAACGACGTTACTTACGAAATCCACGCTAACGTTCCTGCAGTTGAGGATGAGCTCCGTGCTGACGCTGACTCTCTGACCAACCTGTTCTCTAGCGAGTTCCGTGGCAATGATGTTATCATCGCTTCTATGGTGAAGAGTGATCAGGAAGGCTTCAATGCTACTGCTTGGACATACTCACTCGTATTTGATCAGTCTAACGTTGGTAAGAAGTTCATGGGTAACGACGGTAAGGAGTATACTCTGGGCGTAACTGATGAAGGCAAGACTCTGACTGCTAAGACAGGTGCTAAGCTTCCTGAGGCTGTTGCTAAGCTCGTTCTGATTGACGAGAGCAAGGCTGGTGAGCCTGATGAGGCTGACTACACGCAGGTTGTTTATCAGCACACTACCGCTGCTGAGGCTCTGCTGAACTATGCTTCTCACAGTGAGTTCAATAACAAGAATGACGAGGTTCTCAACAAGACTCTGACTGCCGTTATCGGTGTTCTGGGTAAGAGCGAGTGCCAGACTCTGAAGCTGAGCAACAATACCTTCAATGTACGCTTCCTCCGTCCAATCGACGTGATTAACAAGCAGAAGGAAATTGAGGATGCTTCTACTGATCAGATGCAGGTTATCAAGCTGCTCGATCTCATTAGCTTCAAGGATTGGCGTGATGCTTGGAAGGGTGCTAATCCTGGTGGATCTTACTACACCTATTATGGAATTAAGGGTGTGTTCGTAGGTGACGCTGAGGTTAAGCTCGGTGACGGTGAGGCTCTGAGTAACATTGACGCTGTGAAGGCTAACCTTGACAACAAGGGTATGGAGCAGCTCAATAAGATTACCAGCCAGCTCGACTTCGTTTACTCTTCTGAGAACAATGGCGAGTTGATCTACAAGAACATTAGCTCTACCGTACAGACATTCGAACTCGAGATTCCTATCCGTGTTGAATACATCTGGGGTAACATCTATGGTCTGGCAACTGTCAAGGTTAACAGAACTCACCATAATGCTAAGCAGAACTAATTGAAAAGAATATAAATCTATACAAAAGGGGAGGGGTTGTCAACTCCTCCCCTTTTTCTCAAATAGAACAAAATGTACAACAAAATTAACGTCATCATTGCCATTCTGATGCTTTGTCTGGTGGCCTCATGTGGACATAAGAAAACCAATGTGAAGCGTCAAAGCGAATTTATTCGTCCGGCTTCTATGAACTATACCCACGAGGATACAGCCCGTATCATGCAGTTGGTGGATGACTATATCGCAGGTTTTGCCCAGAAGGATTATGACCGTACGGCAGACATGCTCTACAAAGTGAAGAATGATAGCGTATTCCCGCTGAGCGACAAGGAAAAGGCTGGTTACAAGAAGGCTATGTCGATGATGCCGAATTATGGTTGCAAGCTCAAGAGTTTCATACTCAATAGCGACAAGAATAATGATGTGGCCTTCTACGTTCAGATGGTTCCTAACGGTAACCTCGAGCAGGGCATTGGCGTCACTTCGCTTTCACTTAATCCTGTTGTAAAAGACGGGAAATGGTATCTCACCATACGCGACAAGCACGCTGAAGGTGTAGAAGATGTCTATAAACAAGAATAAGATGCTGAAAAAGTGGGCTTTGCCCCTGCTGGTTACCATTTTGATGATTTGTGGTTGTCAGAATGACCCGGCCATGCTGAAGATAGATAAGCATGAGGTTGATTTTGGCACGGTGCGTGTGATGGACGGTCCTCAACAGGTTGACATCCAGTGTGAGAATTTAGGTGATAAGACGCTTCGGTTCCGTCCCGTATTCACTGATTGCAACTGCACGACGGTGTCTCTTCCCGCTGATTCGCTGAAAGGCGGAGAGTCGATGACCATCAGCATTAAGGTAGATTATCACGGCTTTAAGCCCGGAGAGCATTTCTCCACAGTCAAGTTATTCACTAACTCCAAGGGAGGTCCTGAGGAGATTGTGTTGAAAAGTAACTTAGTAGCTAATAAATAAAAATACGACATGAATACTCGCACGAGTCTTTTATGTGCACTCTTACTTGGCATTCTGCTGGTTGCCGCCCCTGTAAAGGCCGACAATCAGGAGAGTGTGTTATTGATTGTTCAGGAGAACGGAGATTCCATTTATGTGGATCTCAATCAGAATCCGAAGATTACTTTATCTCCGGATGTCATCTCAATATCCACTGGTGAGTTGGAATTCACCTATGATGAAGTAAAGAAGTTTGCTTTTGTGATGGAAAAGCCTGCTGATCCTGACCCCATTCCTTCTTCAATTGCTGAAGAGGGTTCAGCAACAGCTTTCTCCTTCAAATTCGTCAATGCCAATACCATTCGTATTTCGGGTTTGGCTTCTGCCAAAGGTGTCTTTATCAGTTCACTCGACGGCAAACATTTTACTGTTCCCATGGAACAATCTGGAGTTGAAATCACTCTCCATCTGGCATCATTGCCTCATGGAGCCTATATAGTTGTAACACCAAAACAAACATATAAGTTTATCAAGAAATGAAGAAACTGACACTTTTACTGTTGTTCCTCGCTTCGATGCTTTCAAGTTATGGACAGTTGAAAGCACCGGCAGCCAAACAGCGTAAAGTATATATAAATCTCATTGATGGCACCCGTCAAAGTTTTAATATTTGGCAGGTGGATAGCATAACTTTTGGTTATGATGAAGATGAT
>CACZVX010000007.1 GCA_902784755.1 uncultured Prevotellaceae bacterium | reverse complement strand
TCTTTTTAATTTTTGACTTTATTATGTTTTATTTTTTGTCACTTTTTGTTTGACTTCGGCAAAGGTAGTTGGCTTTTGGATAAGGGAAAAGAAAAGGGGTTGTTTTTCGATGGAAGTTATTGCGACAGCGGGGTATATTCGCGACAAAGGGGGAGGGAAGCCGTGGAATTTGTCGCAAATGCTTTCTCACTCTCGCTCTGTTGCACGATCAAATGAAGCACGCAGTCCACGGGAATTTCGCATTATTCAAATAAAATAACATCATAATGATAGACAATTGCATTTTTTTGCGTATTTTTGTGGGCAGAATGAATAAATACGTTCGAACAAGGCGGAGCCATGAAACAATAACAACCAAATATCTGTCAAATTTATGAAAATCCAGAACATTATTATGTCCATTGCGATCTCTACAGCATTGACATTTGCTGTAAGTAGTTGCCAAAACGCACAACAAGAGAACCCATTGTTGCAAGAAAGCACGCTGCCCTACGGAGCACCTGATTTCAGCAAGATTAAAACCACCGACTATCTGCCGGCCTTTGAGAGTGCCATCCAGCAGACGCGTGACGAGATTGCCAAGATTGTGGACAATCCCGATTCTGCTACTTTCGAGAACACTATCGTGGCCTATGAGGAGAGCGGACGCGTGCTTGACCGCGTGAGCCGTGTGTTCTTTGCACTTACGGAGGCTGACAAGACTCCTGAACTGGGTGAGATTGAGAAGAAGGTGATGCCCAAGCTGACCGAACTGGAGAACGAGATTTCGTTCAATATGCCGCTCTTCGAGCGTATCCGTCAGGTGTACGACCGCGATCATGACTCGCTGCAGGGCGAGGACCAGAAACTGCTGGAGGAAACCTACAAGGAGTTCGTGCGCAAGGGCGCGTTGCTGTCTGACGAAAAGAAGGAACGCATGAAGGAAATCAACTTGCGCATCACGGACCTGCAGCAGAAATGGGGCGACCTGATTCTCGACGCCACTAATAATGCCGTGGTGTGGGTGGACAGCAAGGAGAAGCTTGCGGGACTGAACGAGGCAGACATAGAGCAATGCAAGAAAGATGCCGAGAGCCGTGGCGGCAAGGCGCCATACGCCATCGTCATCGTCAATACCACGCAGCAGCCCCTTCTGGCCAGTCTCGACAACCGCGACCTGCGCCGTCAGGTCTATGAGGCTTCCATTCATCGTACGGACGGCACCGGTAAGTTTAACACCTACGACATCGTCTGCGAGGTTGCCAAGTTGCGTGCAGAGCAGGCTGAGCTGATGGGCTATCCCAACTATGCTGCCTACTCCCTGGAGAACACCATGGCGAAGACGCCTGAGAATGTGTATGCTTTCCTGAAAAGCCTGATTGCGCAATACAAGCCGAAGGCTGATGCCGAGACCAAGGCAATCGAGGAATTTGCCAGAAAGACGGCTGGTCCTGACTTCAAACTGGAGCCCTACGACCGTTTCTACTATTCGGCAAAGATGAAGAACGAGCAGCTGAACGTCAGCGACGATGAAATCAAGTCGTACTTCAATGTGGATAGTGTCTTGATAAATGGTGTGTTCTATGCAGCTAACCGTGCCTATGGACTTACGTTCAAGCAGCGTACCGACATCCCAACCTATCATCCCGACATGAAAGTGTTTGAGGTATTCGACAAGGATGGCAAGCAGAAAGCGCTCTTCTATTGCGACTACTTCCGTCGTCCCACCAAGCGCGGCGGTGCCTGGATGGACGGTTTTGCCAAGCAGAGCCGGCGCTACAACCAGCTGCCCATTATCTTCAACGTGTGCAACAACGCCAAAGCGCCTGAAGGAAAGCCTTCGCTGCTCACTTGGGACGAGGTGACCACGCTGTTCCATGAGTTCGGACACGCTCTCCACGGCATCCTTTCCGACTGTAACTACAACCGTCTGAGCGGTACTTCTGTGGCCCGCGACTTCGTGGAGATGCCTTCACAGTTCAACGAGTCGTTTGCCTCCATTCCGGAGGTGTTCGACCACTACGCCAAGCATTGTGAGACGGGAGAGCCCATGCCCGCCGAACTGAAGGAGCGCATGCTGAAGAGCATCACCTTCCAGACGGCCTATGCGCTGGGTGAGAACCTGGCTGCCACCTGTCTGGACATGGCCTGGCACATGCTGCCTTCCGACAAGATTCCTACACCTGATCAGGCTGCTGCCTTTGAGACGGAGGCCCTGCAGCAGGTAGGTCTGCTCAACGAGCAGATTCCTCCCCGCTATCGCACCAGCTATTTCAACCACGTGTGGGGTGGCGGCTATGCTGCCGGCTACTACAGCTATCTGTGGACAGAGGTGCTGGCCGTGAACATCGCTGATGTATTTGCGAAACGCGGAGCCCTTGATCCTGCAACGGGAAGTGACTTCTGCCAGAAGGTGCTGAGCCGCGGAAACACGGGCGACCTGATGCAGATGTTCACCGACTTTACGGGCATGACTCAGCCTGATGCCTCGGGTCTGCTGAAAGCCCGCGGTCTTGGGAATTAAGCCCGTAAACCTTAATAAATACAATATCCCGCATGCTGATGGAAGTGTGCGGGATTTTGCACTCATAAAAATATAATGAGGATGAATACAGAAGATTACCGCCGCGAGGAACTGATTCGCGACATTGAGCGCCGTGTAGAGCGCATGACGCTCCGCCAGCTGGAGGCCCTGCAATACGAACTGGAGACCAAAGACTATTCGGCTGATGATGCCGGATAATCATTTGTGGGGTTATGAGGGTATGCGGTTCCCGGTCAGTGAACAGATTTTGTCTTTTTTTGATTGGATTTTACCGCCCATTCTCGTCGTTGCTTTGTAATTTTGCAAGCAAAAACAATAACATTACACATTCAGAGAGCATGAGAAACTTATTATCGACACAGCTTGCCACAGGGGCGGCGGCCTTCATTCTTGCCGTATGCCCTGTTTTCCAAACTATCGCTTACGGACAGAACACGAAAGAATTCGGACGCGAATATATACGAATGACTGCTGACACGACCATCCATGTGGGACAGTCGAAGCGCCCGTCTGTGGAAGACCGCCTTTTCACTTCGAAGGTGATCGAGAAGAAAATCAAGGAGGTGAAGAAGACCCTGAAGGGCAATCCCTACCTGGCCTGGATGTTTGAGAACTGTTTTCCGAACACGCTGGAGACCACGGCCCACTATCAGAAACTGGCGAATGGGGATGACGATACATTTGTCTATACGGGTGATATTGCCGCCATGTGGTTGCGCGATTCGGGAGCTCAGGTGTGGCCCTACGTGCAGTTTGCCAACGACGACCCAGCCTTGAAGAGTCTTATCCGCGGCGTTATCCTTCGCCAGTTGAAGAGCATCTGTCTCGATCCCTATGCAAATGCCTTCTATGCTGACCTGAAAGAAGGCGAATGGAAGACTGACAAGACTGACATGAAGCCCGGCGTGCATGAACGGAAATATGAGATTGATTCCAGTTGCTATCCCATCCGACTTGCCTATGCTTACTGGAAGGAAACGGGCGATGCCTCGGTCTTCGGGGAAGTATGGATGCAGGCGATGGTGAATATTCTGGCCGTATTCCATGAACAGCAGCATAAGGACGGTGTGGGAAGCTATCAGTTCAGACGCGTTACCGACCGTGCCTTTGATACGGTGGGGTGGGATGGCAAAGGTCATCCCGTGCGCCCTGTAGGACTGATTGCCTCTTTCTTCCGTCCCAGCGACGATGCTACCATATTGCCTTTCCTGGTTCCCTCGAATTTCATGGCCGTCACATCCCTGCGCAAAGCCGCGGAAATCCTGCGGGAGGTGAATAACAACGCATTTTTGGCAACACAATGCACGCGGCTGGCTGACGAAGTGGAACAGGCGCTGAGGAAGTATGCGGTGGTGGAGCATCCCAAATACGGAAAGATCTATGCCTACGAAGTGGATGGCTATGGAAGCCGCATTCTGATGGATGATGCCAATGTGCCCTCGCTACTGGCCATGGGCTATCTGGGCGATGTGGCCCTGAATGATCCCATTTACCAGAATACCCGCCGCTTTGTGTGGTCGGAGGATAATCCGTCGTTCTTCAGCGGCAAGGCAGGAGAGGGCATTGGCGGTCCTCACGTAGGGCTGGACATGCCGTGGCCGATGTCGATCATGATGTATGCGTTTACAAGTCAGGACGACCGTGAAATCAAGAAATGTGTGGAGCTGCTGATGTCAACGGATGCGGGAACTGGCTTCATTCATGAATCTTTCCACAAGGACGATGCCTATAATTACACCCGTCCCTGGTTTGCCTGGCAGAACACCCTCTTTGGAGAACTGGTGCTGAAACTGATTCAGGACGGAAAAGCCGACTTGCTGAACAGTTGCCAGCGGAAACGTTGACCCCCAAAGCACTTCAAAAAAAGCCCCGCTCAGAAACACTTTCCGTTTCCGTCGGGGCTCTCTTTTTATCTGATGCCCATTTTATCCATCAGGACTTTCATCCAGAAGCCGCCAATCACCGAACGGGCTTTGAAGCCTATCATCAGGCCTGTCTTCGTATCGTACCAGTCGCTGGTGGGTACGCGGCTTTCCGTCTCGTTCATATACTGGTAAACGGGTTCCACGAACTTCAGGAATGTTTTCCTGTCCTTGGCCATGGCAGCCGTCCACATAATCCAGTCGTTCTTGGTGTAGTCCTTGCGGCAGTCGAGTGGCAGTCCGTATTTGTTCTGCTTCTTCAGGTAGTACTGCACGTCACGCTCCATAGTGCCCTTGGGGAAGAGCTGAGTCTGCCATAGTTTGTCCCAAACCATGTTATACTTCTGGCTCCAGGTGTCCGTGCGATCGAAAGCCAGTCGGTAGTGATCGCCTTCGCGGGCATCTTTCTCCCATTGCAGGGCCATTTCCTTCGCACGCTGCATATATCTGCCGGCATCGGAGGAGCGTCCCTTCATACGGGCCATTTCAGCATAACTGGCCACACCCATGATGGCCTTGATGGAGAGATTGGCATTGTGGGCCCAGTGGCCGGCAAAATCGTCGGTACAGAGCTGGTTGGCAGGGTCCTGACCATTTTCAGAAAGGTAGTCGGCCCATTGGGTGATGATGTCCCAGTATTTGTCCACATAGGCGGTGCTGCCGTCCTGTTTGCACAGTTGTGCGGCCAGTATGAGCATATTACCAGCCTCTTCCAGAGGCATATCACCGCCATAAACCTGACCATTGGCGATGGGGTAGGTTCCCAGATCGTGAGCGGCGAAAGGCTTTGTCCAGCGTTCGTCAAGCGAATAGTCGAAGATGGAGGTCATCATGGCTTTCTGCAGTTCGGGGTTGTAGCAGAGGAACAGCGGAGCCTCGGGATAGGTGAGGTCCACGGTGTTCACGCAACCGTTTGAATTGTTCTCCTTGGAGAAGAAGAGCAGGTTGCCCCTTTCGTCCTCAAAGAGCTTGTGGGCTGCGATGACATGACGGTAGCTGGCTGACAGTATTTCAGCATAATGCGCATTACCGGCCTGCAGTCCGTCGTCGTAGATGAGGCGGTCGAAATCGCGGCAGCGCTGCATGATCTGGCCGTATTGGCTCTTCATACGCTGGAACAGCTGGAAGATGCTCACCTTTCCGCCATGTGCCCAATAGCCTTTGTAGCGCTTATACATATATTCTATGTCCTCCACCTCGTCGTATCCTATCATCATATAGCTGGCAGACTGGCGCGTCTTTCCGAAGTTATGCACATGACTGAGCATAGGCATATCGGCAGCACAGGAACTCTTGAGAGTTGATTGTCCTTGTATCTTTCCGTTCTGCAGGAAGTCGCCGTAGGTTTTTTCAGGAGTGGCCATGGCTACTTCTCCGTTGATGGCAGGAATATAGAGATATCCCCAATCGATGCAGATGCCGTCACCTTTTTTAGCCAGAACAGGCTGTTCGATGGTTCCGCTTTTCACATACGAAATGCCATTCTGCCGGATGATCTGGGAACGGGTGGGTTGTGAAGGCTTGTTGACTGCTAACTCGGGTGTTGCGGAGATGAGCAGCTGCACATCGTGCTCCTTCCCGTCGGTGGAGCGCACCTGATAGGAAATGTAGTTGACGGGTGCCGACAGCAGGTCGTAGTCGTCGATAAGCATCGGGGCCGTGAAGACAACGTCGAGTTCCACGTTTCCACAGCTGAAGGTGTAATACGTATTTGTGGCCAGCACATCAACAGATTTTTGGACGGCCGTCAGAATTTCGCCTTGCTGGCAACTGACGTTCCTGAACAGTCCGAAGTCGGTGTAGGCCCCTCCCGTGGTGTTGTGACAATGGGCGGCAATGATGTTACGCCCTTCGTGTAACAGGGCCTTTTGCCGGGCATCGAGGTGCAGCTTCACACCCTCCCGCCAAGTCTCACCCGTATTGGCCACACGTGAACCGTTGATATAGAGCTCAAACACATCGTCGTGGGAATATACGAGATATAGGTCGTCCTGAAGGTCGCTGGCTTTCAGTTCCACGCTGCGTCGCACATAGAGGTCGCTGTGCTCCTCACTCCAGTGGGTACGAACGAAACTGAGTCCGTCGGATCCCCAGGCGGCCTTTCCCCGTTGCCATCCCTGCGGAATGAAGTCGGGCTTTTCCCAGCCATTATTACCTTGGGGCTTCCGGCTGTAGTCGGCTTCCCATGCTTCCTCGTCGGCCATGGGGATAATCGTCTTGAGCACCTCACGGCTGATGCCCATCCAGCGGTAAGTCTTGCCATCCACGCGCAACAAACCTTCCAGCGGCTTTTCATCGTCGGTCCAGTGGCGGGTGCTGCCATCGGTGAGACGGTCGTAAGGTGACCATACAGAGAGATAAGGGTCGTTAACCACAAGGGGGACCGACGGCAGTCGCAGATCCGTATTTTTGTAAGGGCTGAAGATTTCGCCCACTTGTGCAAATCCTGCAGTTGCTGTTGCCAGCAGTATGAAAGTTGCAATCGTTTTATTCATACAGTTTTTACTTAAGTTATTATAATGATTTGAGTTTGCAAAATAACAATATTTCTTTAAGACCGAAGGAAAATCGTCGTTCAAAATTGGAGAATAATTATTCAAACGCTCTTTTGGGCCATGAAGGCAGGGGCGCGCGACTTTTTTTTGCAGTTTTAAGAATAATGTAGTATATTTGCACTCTGATTTCAAAGCTATTCCATGAATCTTCTGCATTCACTTCGTATAGTATGCTTCATTCTCGGAATCTCATGTTTTGCAGGGTGTAATCATCAGACAGGGGAAAACGAGTCCACGCTGCTGTTTCAGCAGGGATGCTATCCCTTTGCCTGTCTTGAAGATGGCAGCTATTACTTCACGATGCAATGCCCTTCGGGCGATACAATAGCGATATGGAAGACTGACGAACTGGAGCACTTGGCCCAGGGGGAGCATCGCACGGTGATCACTTCGCGTGAAAGCGGACTGGAGCATATCTGGGCACCAGAACTCCATCGCATTGACGGCGTGTGGTATCTTTATTTTGAGGCCGACAACGGCAATACCGATACTCATCAGCTATATGTGATGGCGTGCAGCGATGAAGACCCGATGAAAGGAAAGTTTGAGATGAAGGGGGCGATAAAGACCAGCGAAGAATGGAACTTCGGACTTCATCCTACGGTCTTGCAAGTGAACCGTCAACTCTATCTGTTTTGGAGCGGATGGCCCAAGCGGCGTGCAGAGACAGAGACGCAATGCATCTATATAGCACGGATGGAGAATCCATGGACAACCAGCAGCGAACGCGTGCTGCTCTCACAACCAGAGTATGAATGGGAACGCCAATGGATCAATCCCGACGGCAACCGTTCTGCTTATCCCATCTACGTCAATGAGAATCCTCAGGCATTTCTTTCGCCCGATGGCCGTCGCGTCTTTGTGTGCTATTCTGCCAGTGGCATCTGGTCAGTCTATACTTCTCTGGGAATGCTTTCTGCCTCGTCAACGAGTGACCTGACCGATCCACACTCCTGGACAAAGGCCAGTGAACCCCTGATTTCTCCCGACTCCGTGACGGGAATCGCCATTTCTAATATCTGTGTGGTACCCTCCTCCGACGGGCAGCAGACCCTGTTGCTCTATGAAGCAAAACAGCGGAATGAACAGGGGGAGATCAGACAGATACGACTGCGTCCTATGGGATGGACTGCTGAGGGCGCCCCTCGTTTTTAATTATCCCCCCAAAACTTTCATCTGGGTTTTTCCTAACGAATTACAAACGTAGTCCGAAGAAGGCGCGGGCTCGCCACTTGTTCTGATTGACAACCACCACATTGTCATCGAAGACAGAGTTGTTCATCACCAATGTAGCACCGAAGAAAGAGCGTGGTGAGAAATTGTGTACGATGGCCACGCGCTCGTTGAAAAGCATGTTGAAACGCATGCGTTGAGCTTCCTTACGTTCTGCGTTCAGGGTGAACTTGTTACGGTTATAGACCACAACGGTGGGTAACATGGAAAAGTGGAGCAGCCATTTTTTGCCAAGTATCCAGTTATAGCCGTAACCTCCGCCAATGCCGATATGCCCGATATTGATGCTTACCTCAGGAGCATTCGGATTCCGCTCTTTCAGTCCACTGTTTGTCTTGATACTTCCTCCTTGATAGCTGATGCCCGCCAACCACGAACCAGCCGAACGAAGCTGGATATAACTTTGGGTGAAGGCGGCGGGAAAAGAGAAGCGGCGATGATTGAAAGTATAATAGCCAGCAAAGTTGGCTACTTTCAGCGAAATATCACCTGATTCCAGCCGCTGCAGATTGTCGTCGCGGTAGATATCACCAGCCAGCGACTCCGACCGTTGGTAACTGAAGTCGAGGCTGATTCGGTTACTGTAGTAGTTGAGATTAAATTCATAGTCCTTATAAATCCCTTTCCATTTGGCAGGATTGACAGCTATGCCGACACCTATACCACGGTAAATACCTACCAGAGCGAAGGTGGTTTTGTGGCTGGTGCTAAGGTCGGCCTTTGAGTAGATGCCGTTCACCGTTCCCTTTGCATGGAAGGCGTTGCCTGTCTGGTTTATTCTCACCTTCAGTGTCAGCTTGCCCTCAGGGCGCACTACGTAGTTCGTGTCGTAAGGTGTGCGATAATAACGGGCTGCAAGCACGCTGTCCACCCTTGCCCTGCGTTCAGCCTGGGTCATCGTTTGGGCCTGTACATCCCCGACGGCCACCCACGCCAAAACAGCCATCATTATCCACTTAATCAATGGTCTCATTATTCTATTGTCTAATTCACGGCGCAAAGATAAATAAAAAAAAATGAAACCACCAATTATTTACAGATGAACGGCAAAGCCGAGTCGCACCTCGAAAGTGTTTGCCTTCACGTCTTCATAGTATTTGTAATGGGTACGGCGTGAGTAGTAAGAGCCTGAGAGTTCGATGCTCCAATTCTTGGCGATGTCAAACACGGTAATGGGGTTAATGACGAGCAGACCTGCATTTCCCTTGTCACCTTGTGAGTTGAGGTGAAGCATTTCATCTTCGGTAAGACTCGACAGATCGGTATCCGGATCATAGCCCTTCCATGTGTAGATGCGGTAGTAATGGGCATTAAGGATGAAGCGTCCGAAGTGGCGCAGTTCCAGGTGGGTCTTGGTCTTCACGCTGAAGCCACTGCCCATGTTGTAATCGCGGTCGATGACGCTGTAGTAGTCACTCTTGGTGCCACCCAGCAAGATGCCGTTGAGGAAGATACGCTGCTCAAGATGTGAAATCATACCCACCTCAGGCATCTGAATGATGGCGCCGGGACCGAAGGCAGCAGCCTCACTGATACGGTAAGGCGTGAGGTCGGAACCATCCTTCACGGGCTTGGAATCGAAGTAGTCGAAATGCTGATACAATCCGAATTCTGCCCTGATGTTCTTCCGCTCTATCATTGGCTTACTCCAGAGTCGTCCCAAAAGGTGTATCTGGTTGAGAATAGGCTGATTTTTGGATAGGCCGAAAATAAGTTCTGTCTCAAAGAAATCGTATGGAGCATTGTACTCGTCCTCGTTTACGGGGTCTCCGTATTGCATTGCGAAATTGATATAAGGATTGTGCTCGCCTTTGAAGAAACTGCCATCGTCACCCAGATAACGGTCGCCTACTGAGATGGAGATTTCCACGGGATTGCGGTTATAATCGTGATAACGATAGTGATTGTGGCGCACCCTCCAGGCATCACCGGTGGCAAAGCGCTTCAACTCACCCATAGGGTTGAAGATGGTGGCTCCCAATTCGCGCCAGAATCGCGCCCATCCACGCTTAGAGTCATCCAGGAAGATGCGGCTGATACGGTTGGTGATTTCACCGATACAGATACCGCCGAAAGTGGTGGCAATCAAGTCGTTGAGTGCGGGCGGCTCAATCTCACCGAGGAACTCCCACTCCAAAGATCCTATCATGGCTAAAGGTGCTGATTCCCAGAAACTCAGTCCCTGAGCACGGGCAGAATTGAAATAGAGATTACCATGATAGGGATGCATGAAGAGGTTGGTGGAAAACTGGTCATTATCCCACACGAATCCGTTCTTGAAATTCTCACCCCAGGTATGGAGCGTAGTCTGAGCAAAATCCTGATTGGTCACCACACGGTCGAAGAAATGTACAAAGGCATTCACACCCGTTACCTGTCCCAGAGCCCACCATGGGTGTTTCTTACCCAATCCTAATGCCATCAGCGAGTCAGCAGGTGCTACGTCTTCACTTCTATGTACCACAGACGTCTGACGATTGGCGTTGTGTGGATAACGGAACGTAACGCCGGCCTCAGCGAGGAAGCGGTTCCGGTACTTCTGCTCATGATGATAATAGCGGGTGTCGCCATAGCCTACCGATGCAAACAGCCCCATGTTACGGGTCAACTGATAGTCGGCATTCAGGCGTGCCTGTATGGAGAAAAGCCGTGAGGGGCCGTCCTCGCTATGCTTTTTGAAGGTCTCTACGTGGTAATAGCCGATATCTCCGCTGAGCGATAATTTTGGCGTAATTGGGAAGAACTGTCCCAAGCGGTAGAACACGGCACCTGAGAAATCTTCGTCGAATCCCATAAAATGGGTTCCCAAACCGAGGATGTTATAAGTACTCTTGTTGCGGAAACGGATTGCACCGTTCATTTTTGTGCTGGTACCACCGTAAGCCATTACATCGATGGTGGTCTCGGGGCTCACGTTAATCAAACCGATTTTATGTCCACCGCCATCTTTCGTATAGTTCATGATGCCAACCTGCCAGCCTTTAGGATGGGAAGTCGCCACGTTGAACACGCCCAACTGCAAGCCATTCAGTTCTTCTGCGTAGTTATAGGCACTCACTTGCGTGCCACGCATTAAACCAGACGAGACGTTGAGCAAAGCTGCTGCCTGAAGTCCCTTCTCCACGCCCATCGAGATGTTCGTGACACCACTGAGCTGCACTCCTCGCATAGGAGATGATGAAATATTGGAGAAGCCTGAGAGTTGGAGTCCGTTTACCTCTCTGGCATAGTTTGACAACATGTTGGCCCAACATGTTGGCCTGCACGCCTTTCAACGTATCAGTATGGCTGGTCACACCCATGCTGAAATTGGTCACATGCGTAGTGTCCTCCCGATGATTCTTCCCGAAGTCAATGGCAAGCCCATGACGGATTTGGGCTGAGGCCATCGTGGCCACCATCCATGTCGGGACAACCAATAATAGTTTGAAGTTGAATCTCTTCATAATCTTTTATTTATTGGGAGAAGAAACGTTTTCCCTCTCATAACTTTTCATCTAATTGTTCGCCCACTTCCTCGCCAACCGGAACTGGTAACGATAGACAAGGCAGGCAAAGCCGAGGTAGAAGGCAGCCTGAATCCAGAGAATGCGAATCTCGGGAAGAACCTGACTGATACTGGCTCCCATGGAGTTGACGCGGATGAAAGCGCGCACGCCGAAGGTGCTGGGGAAAAGCCAGGAGACGCCCTGCCAGTAGCTGGGAATGCTGGACTGCGGCCATGAAACGCCGGTCAGGAAAAGCAGGGGCACGGAGACGAACACCATGATGAGCATCACATTCTCGCGGTAGCGCACCATGCATGAAACAGTCATTCCGAAGAAGATGCTGGCCATGGTGTAAGGCAGGAGCAGCCAGAACAAGTTCCAGCCAGTGCCAAGCTGCGGGAAGGAGAACATGTGGGGAACAGCCATCGAAAGGTAGGCGGCGGCCACGGCACCAATCATGCCGTAACAGAGAGCCTTGCCCCAAACAATGCGGTAGGCGCCGCGATAGTGCGGGTCGTCGTCTGGAATGAGCTGACCGTTGCGGTGGCGCTCGCGGGCCGTTCCGGCTGCCATACCGATACCGAGAGCGATGGCCTGCTGAAGGAGAATCATCAGCACGCCAGGCAGCACGCACGAACCATAGCCTCCCGAGGGATTGAACATGGCCACGCCGTCGACGGCCAACGGCTGTGCGGTGATGGCATCCTCACGCTTGGAGTAGTTGCCAGCCTTCTTGATATTCAGTCCAGCACCGAGACGGCCAGCCTCAATCATGGCAGTCTGATACACATTCTTGTAGGCGAGCATGAGCGACATGTCGCAATAGACGCTGACGGTGGCCTGTTCGCCGCGGTTGATGCGCTCGGCAAAATCAGAAGAGATGAGATAGATACCACGGACGAGCTGCCGGCTGATGAGCGAACGCGCTTCGTCGAGGTCCTCTGCATAGTATTTTATCTGCACATCGGGCGTAGCGTCGCAGTCTTTGATGAACTGCCTCGAAAGGGCTGAGTGCGACTGGTCTACGACCACCACTGGGGTTTCGTGCAGCGTCTCGTTGTTGTATATCCACGAGTAGAGCAGCGGATAGCCCAGCGGCACGACTACGAGAAACATCAGCACGCCTTCGTCCTTGATGACTTTAATCATTTCGTTCCGCCAGATGTGGAGCACATCGGTGAAATGCTCGTGTATTCTATTAAGGAATGTAGACATAATTCAACATTGCATTTTTAACTTTACGAAGAACGAACCAGGGCAGCAGCGTGAAGCCCACGAGTGCCACGAGGTGGAACCATACGTCGATGACGGGGAAACCGTTGAGCACCGTTGCCTGATAGATCATCCAATAGTGACGCAAAGGGAACAGCCACGACATCGACTGCAGTGGTGGGTCCATTCCCAAGATGGGGAAAGCCGATCCGCACATCGATAAACCAAGTACCGACCACAGCGAACTGATACTCATCGACATGCGAAGCGAGGGCATTATTCCGAATGTGAAAATACCGAAACCGAGCGAAGCTGCCACCTGCAAGAGGGTAAGCCTTACGATGCTCCATGTGTCGCCAAGGCGCGGGAAATGGAGCACGTCGAAGATATAATACAGGAAGGCGAATATCACGAGCAGGAACACCAACGCGTGGACGATGTACTTACCGATGATGGCCACAACGATGTTGCCGTCGGCGCGGGCGAGCCATTCCTTACCTGTGTCGAATTTCATCTCCATACCGAGCGAGTAGGACGATAGCAGTGCCATAAAGAGCATCAGGATGCCTGGCACGAATACAGTGGTCAGCGAGTAGTTGTAACTGCCTTCTGGATTGGCTATCATGTGCGCGTCGATGGTGACAGGCTGCAGGGCTGCCTTGATCTGTCCATCCGTGGCACCCTTGGCGCTCAGCGTGGCTTTTCCCACGGCCATCGAACCGAGCATACCGATGGTCTTCAGGTCTTTTGAGGCCATCGAACCAGCCGTCATACATGTCATCGTGTAGTAATACGAGATTTTCGGCTGCCGGCCTGCCATCAGCTTCGCCGCCGTGCCTTCAGGGATATAAAGGTAGGCATAGACCTTGCCTTCCTGCATGGCGTTGCGTGCCTCGGTAACATTGGCGAAGCGATACACAACGCGCGAGTTCTGCATGGCATCGAGGTTGCGCACCAAACCGCGCGAAGTAGCGCTGTTGTCCTGGTCCACCACGCCGATAGGCAGGTCCTGCGGGATTCCGTCGTCGAGCATCGTGGTGAAGAAAAGCACCAGCAGCACCGGGAACACAATCATGCAGAAACCGTAGATGCGGTTCTTGCGCAGGATGTTGAGCTCGCGCAGCGCAATGTCGAGGATTTGTCTGAGATATTTCATTGATGATTCAGTTATCTCTTAACACTTATCATCTATCACTCATCACTTCTTGAGAATCACCGACATACCAGGACGGATGTCCTTCATAGCCTCCGTCGGACGAGCCTTCACCTCGAAGGTCTTCTGGTCGTACTGGCCGCTGGCCTTGGTGGCCTTCCACACGGCAAACGAACCCTTGTCCTTCATCGACGTGACCTTCATCTTGGTTTCCTTGTCGATGGCGGGAACATGGACGGTGATTTCCTGCCCTACCTTGATGTCCTTCAACTGGTCTTCGCGGATGTTGAACGTGGCCCACTGGTCGTCCATCACGGCAATCGACATGATGGGAGTACCAGTGCCGACAAGCTCGCCTACCTTCGGGAATACATCGGTCACCTCGCCTGCCATCTGGGCTATCTGAACAGTCTCACGGACATAGCCCTGCACCTCCTGCACAGCACCACGTGCCTGACCAGCCGTTGCCGAAGCAGCACGGCGCTCCTCAGCGCGGGCACCGTTCACGGCCATGTCATACTGGCTCTTGGCAGCCTTTACCTGCGCCTGGGCCGACTTGTACATGGCTTCGGCCTCGTCGAACTTCTGGGCTGAGATGACTTCTTCTTCATAGAGTTTCTTCACGCGGTTGTACGACTTTTCGGCTATCTCCAGTCCGGCCTTTGCCTGCTCATAGAGCTGTGCAGCGGCCTGCACCTGTTCCTTGCGGGCACCGTTCTGTGCCATCTGCGCTATGGCTGCTGCGGCATCGGCAGCATTCCGTGCCTGCACCATCTTAGCCTCCACCTCGGGAGCCTCGATGATGGCCAGCGTATCGCCTGCCTTTACAAGGTCACCCTCCTTCACACGGAGTTCAAGGATACGACCGGGCACCTTACCCGACACACGGTATTCCTCCACTTCCATTTCACCCTGTATCACTTCCGGGTCACGGCCCAAGGCCAGGAAACCGATGAGTGCCACGATTGCAACTACTGCTGCGAATCCTGCCACAGCCAGCAGGATATTGTTATGCTGTTCTTTTGCTTTGTCTGCCATAATTCTATTATTTTTTTCGTTATGTCATTATTTCGTTATTACGCCGTTTTTTTATTGAAGTGTACCGAGAGCTTTCTGCAGCTCCACTTGCGAGAGTTTCACACCGATCTCGGCATCTATCTTCTGGGTTTGTGCTTGCTGCCAGGCAGTCTGAGCCTCCATGACGGTAGTGAACGAGGCTGTTCCCTCCTTGAAAGCGAGGTTTGCCATGCGCAGATTCTCATCGGCATTGGCAACATTGGCCTGTGCCATCGTGAGTTTCTTTTGGGCTTCATTCACCTTGAAGTTGCTCTGGTTCACCTGCAGTTCAATCAGTTCGCGGGCCTCTTCCATTTCCAGGTTGGCAATAGTCGTGGCTCCCTTCGAGGCACGCACCTTATGCTTGACGTCGCCCCAGTTCCAAATAGGAACGCGCACCAGTACGCCTAAGTTCCAGAATCCACCGAACTTCTTCTCAAAACCGTTGAATGTGTTGGGGTTCGATACAGCATAGCCGCCTGTCACCAAGAGCTGCGGCAGATTACCTGCCTTCAGCATGTTTGTTGTCTGCTTGGTGAGATCCACCGTGTTCTGCAGCACTTTCAGTTCCGGTCTGTTCTGCATGGCAAGACTTGGCCCTGCAGCAGCATATCCTTCAGTTTTCACATTTAATCCTTCAACTTCTTCATCGGCCAGCGTGATGTTCTCATTTACCGGCAGTCCGCAGAGTTGGCAGAGCAGCATTTTCGACAATGCCAGTCCGTCGGTGACTTGCGTGAGTGCCATTTCGGCTTCGTTCACCCTTACGCTGACACTCAGTCCGTCACCCTTCGTTCCTATGCCCTGGTCGATCATTTTCTGCACGTCGCTCTTCAGTTTTTTCACCAGCGACACGTAACTTTCTGCCAGTTTCTGCTTCTGGCGCAATGACACCACCTGCCAATAGGCCTGGTCTATATTATATAAGGTGCCCTGGCGTTTCATCTCCAGCGAGTTGGCAGCCATCTCCACGTTGATGTCGGCAATCTTATTGGCTGCCGTGATGGCTCCACCCATAAACACGGGCTGCGTCACCGTCACCGCACCAGCAAACATATTATGTGTGTCGGTACGCATGGCGTTCACCAGTCCGGCACCGGCCTGATCAAGTGCTCCTGTAAACTGCGAAACGCCCTGGGCTAACTGAGCCTGAGCCGCTGCCGGCAGTTGCGATGCAATCGAACCGATGGTACCCGTCAGACTGGCAGCCGCATTCGTGCCGAGATTGTTCAGAGCATCTTTCTTGTCATCGCTGAGCATCGAGATTTCCTTACTCATCCATACATAGCCGCCTAAGGCGCTCACGTGGGGCAGATACTTCGTGCGCGCTGATTTCTGCAGGTTGGCATTCACATCCTGCTTCACCTTTGCCACGCTCATCTGCTTGTTGTTCCGCAGTGCCATCGCCCTGCAACTGTCAAGCGTCAACAGTCGTTGGGCCTCGCCATTCATTGGCAACAGCACAACCGCCAGCAATAACATGGCGGCTTTGGGGCTTACACCGCTTCCCGTCTTGCGGGAATGTTTAAATGTCTCTTTCATTACTTATGATTGTATTGTTTTAGAATTCATATCCGAGATTCAGGAAGAAGTAAGGCTTCTTGGTACGGTTGCTATAGCCGAGTGAGGCACCGAGAGGACCGAACATTGTGTTGTAATAATAGGCAGCCTGAACACCAAGAATCGTTCGATTATCCAAAAGATCCTTGACCTTGTCTGAATGTTGGGCACCGGCCACACGGAGCAGTACGTAATTGTTCTGCCCGATGCGTTGCTGTGCTTGAAGCTGGGCGGCCACGAACTGATGGCCTACATACTCCATATTACCGATGCCGGCAAATGGCATCTGCTGCTCCACATAGTGGCCGAACCAATTGCCGCCGATGGTATTGCCGAAGTTAGGTGGAACAATCGTGCCGAAGAGCAAACGACCATAGAACATCGGCTGAAGGGTGAAGCGGTTACCCATGGTAAACGACATTTGCCAGTTGGCTTTAACTTCGCTCATGCCCGGCTTATCATCAAGTTTCGCAAAGTTATCGGTCAGATAGGAATATTCGGCACTGAAACGAGCACCACGGGTCGGAAAATACCAGTTGTCCTCACTATTGTAGTTCACGCGTGCATGGTAGCTGTAGAAATGCTCATTCTCGAGGACCGTCTGTATGGCCGTCTCCGTACCGAGCTTGTTGCGGTAGTGCATGTAGTCCCAGCGCAACCCGTACTGGATATTGAAATGACGCAGATCATGGTTGATGGGTATGATCTCTGCCTGGAACTGGTTGTACCGGATGTTGTAGTCGCGCTCGCCTTCGAAATAGATATCCACATCGTTGCGGCGGAAGGAATAGGTAAGGGTTGGACGGGTAATACTGCGCGGATGAACGGTCAGCTCGCCGCGGGCCATCAACCGCTTGCCTAAGCGCAACGTGATGTCTGTGCTGACCGGGATAGCTGTTTTCAGGGGGATATCAAGCCCCACCTGAACGGCTGCATGTTCCTCCGTGTCGTAACGGAAACCTGTATGCAGCTGTACCGATTTGCGGTTGCCAGCCGAGAGAATGACACGTACACCTTCATCATTGGGAAGGAGTCGGCATTCTGCTGTCTGATAGAATAGATCCACGCGCATCGACGTGGTAATTTTCTGCTCCAGTTTGGCATCGATGCTGTCCGTCCTGTCAAGATTGAATTTCTGTCTCAGGAACCGTTCTGCCTGAGGTGTCATGTTCTCGAATGTATATCCAGTCACATGCTGTTTCTCGGTCATAACTCTCGGACGCAACGGTTGCAAGATAACGGGACGGAACGAATCATCGATACCGATGCGTTGCTTCAGGGCTATGATGTCGTTCCAACGGCGCATGGCAAGTTCCTCACCGCGACGGATGAGCGTGTCGATGGCAGCCGGCGAGAAGCTTGCCGAGCCATAGCCCTTCGTGTCCACTTGCAGGTGCAAGTCGGTGATGGCTAGGTTTTCATCGTATTTGTTCTTACAGTTCACGTCCACGATCTGACTGATGATGCTCATGGTGCCGCTCATGTCTTCGGCCACCTTCGGCGCACCCTGTACGGTGACACCGATGATGACCTCGGCCCCCATCTCACGGGCGATGTCAGCTGGATAGTTATTCTTCAAACCTCCATCTACGAGCACCTTGTCACCGATTCTGACAGGTGAAAATGCGGCAGGGATAGCCATTGAGGCGCGCATGGCCTGCGGCAATCGCCCGCTATGGAAAACCACCTCGCTATTGTCGATGACATTCGTAGCCACACAAGCAAAGGGTATGCGCAGGTCGTGGGTAAAGTCGAGCGAATCGGTGTAGCCTGTGCAGAGCTGCTGGAACAGTTCTGCCAGGTTCTTTCCCTTGATGAAACCGCCAGCCTGCAAATCGCGCTTTCCGATAGTCAGGCCTGTAGTGAAGAAATAGGTATTCTGCTTTCGTCGGTCATTGAGACTTTGATTGCTTAAGTCTTCCTTGTCGGTGATAACATAGCTCCAATCCTGCACACGCACCATCGAGTCGAGGGCATTGGCATTGTAGCCGATGGCATAGAGACCGCCGATGATGCTTCCCATCGACGTTCCGGTGACGATATCCACGGGAATGCCTGCCTTTTCCAATACCTTCAGCACACCAATGTGCGCCATACCTTTTGCACCGCCACCGCTAAGCACCACTGCTACTTTCTTTCTTTCACAGCGTGCACTGTCTTGCTGTGCATACATCGAGCTGCAAAAGGTAAGAACGGCAGTAAGCAGCCAGAGTCTTGTCTTTGTCATATAATTCAGGTTTTGCTTTGTTAAAAGAATTCTTTATCAATTGGCTTAAAGATTAGCCAAGTATTTTTTTCAGTTGCAAATATAAGGAAAAAATGGTACATCTTTCATGAATGTGCCATTTTTCATATCAAAAAAATGGTTTGCTGATACTTAAATTGCTGATATGGCGTATTTTATTTATAGGATTTCTTTTTTCCCCTTCTTTCTAGGATGTGCAGGGATGCCAAAATATCCGGTTAACTGGTTTTTTGTTGGATATAGTCTTTGGGGAGCACACCATATTTGGCCTTGAAGCATTTGGCAAAATAACTGCTGCTGGTGAACCCCACTTGCTCAGCCACTTCTGAGCTGCGGCATCCCTGGTTCAGTAAAGCAGCAGCTCTTTCCAATCGTCTGGTCTTCAGATATTCTATGGGGGTTATACCAGTGAGAGCCTTAATTTTACGATAGAAACTGGAACGGCTCATATTCATTTGCCCGGCAAGCGTATCAATGGAGAAATCTTCGTCGCGCATATTCTCGTCAATCATCTTCTGAAGACGTTCCATAAAGAGCAGGTCTTGACGGTTTAGGCCGAATTCTCCTTCTTCTGCAGAAGGAACAGTCCCCTCGAGGCTACGCATACGTTCATGGAATGTCTGACGCATACGTAACAGGTTTATAATCTGCAACTTTAACTGATGTGCAGAAAATGGTTTTTCCAGATAGATATCGGCTCCCACTTGCATACCTTCCAGTTTGGCTTCTACACTGGTCTTGGCCGTAAGCAGAATGAGTGGAATGTGTGAATAGTTGATGTCGTTCTTCACCTTCTGGCACAACCCGATGCCGTCAAGGCGTGGCATCATCACGTCGCTTACAATGACGTCAATATCTTCGTGTCTTAATATATCTAAAGCCTCTATTCCGTCGCGAGCTTTCGTGATACGGAAAGAGGGCTGCAGGGCCTCGGAGGTCATCTGCAGCAGTTCCTCGTTGTCTTCCACCAGAAGAATACGGAAAGTTGTGGCTTTCAACGTGTTTCCCTGCTTTTCTGCCTGTTCCAGATCCTCTGGTCTCTCCTGTTTGGGAAGACTTTTCTGAATCTCCCTGTTTCTGATGGGTATGGTGAGATAAAAGTCGGAGCCTCCTCCAGATGCGTCTTCTACATCCATGTCGCCCCCGTGGGCCTTTGCCAACATTTTAGCATAGGCCAGTCCTAGACCTGTGCCGAGATTATGTGCCTTGTTATCACCAGCAATCTGGTAATAAGCATCAAAGATGTGGGGACGTTCAGCGGGTGGCACGCCAGGTCCGTCGTCGATGACCGAGATGCGTAGCTGATGTTCACCTTCGGGCTGAAGTCTAAGAATGATTTCACTCTTAGCATACTTGAAAGCATTACCCGTCATATTCATCAACACCTTGGATATCTTCTCACGGTCAAGGTCGGTCATGATGGGCAATTCTGGGATTTGTAACTGCAGATTCTTTCCCTGTACCCTCATAGCATCCTCAAACTGGTCGTATATCTCTCGGAGTAGTTGTCCCACATCACAGTTCTGCAAGTTAAGCTGTATTTTTCCTTCTTCAGCTTTTTGGAAACTGAGTAATTGATTGGTGATGCCCAGCAGATAGTTCATATTACGCCGTATAGCTGAGGTGTGCCGCTTTTCCTCGGCAGTAACCGACTTGTTCTCAATCTGTTCCAAAGGCAAACTGATAAGAGAAAGCGGGGTTCTGATTTCATGAACAAGGTTGATGAAGAACTGAATTTTTGATTCGAAATTCTTCTTTTCCTGTTGAATACGGAATTCCTCTATACGTCGTTGATAGCGCTGTTTCAGTAAACGGTTATAGCTTCTCACTGCCATATAAACGGCCGCCGCCAACAGAAGGAGATAGAGCATGTAGGCGAGGGTCGTGCGATACCAGGGAGGCAGAATGGTGATGGTCAGATGAGCATAACTGGCTTCGTCAATGCTTCCGGCTTCCCGGAGCAGAAACTCGTAGGTGCCAGGCGGGACATTGGCGTAGGTGGCTTCTGCGTTTCTTGTGCCGCGCGCCCAGGTTTTGTCGATACCTTGAAGCATAAACTCAAAGCGCGTGTCACTGTTTCCGGTGAACCGTGGTGCTGCGAAATGCAGTGTGAAACTGTTGTCAGAGAAAGGCAGTTCAATAGGCGTGTCTTTCAGAAAAGGCCGGTTAATGTTCAGGCGCTTTTCTTCAGCATCGGCATCAGTACGGAAGGGGAGTGATATCGCCGTAATGAATACAGGTTGGCAGCTGTTTTGGAATTTTACCTGTTCAGGATAGAAGTGAACGAACATACCATAGCGTCCTGCATAAAGTTCCCCGTCGGGACTCATAAAAGCGGAGTTCAGTGGAGCCTGTTCGTTTTCTTGTAATAATGGTGCCTTTATTTGCTTGATCTGTTCAGGGGAGCGTTTGCTGTCGATGCGTGCCATGCCGTCGCCCAGTCCCATCCACAAATTATGCTGTTTGTCTTCGGTGATGAAATACACACGCCGTTCCTGAAGCAATGTGCCTGGCTGGCCAAAACGTTCTATACGGTCGGATGCTGCTATATAACGGCACAGACCGCTGCCATTGGTCGCTATCCACACATCGTTGTTGTGGTCGCAAAAAACTGTGGTGATATAGTTACTTGTCAGTCCCTCAGGCACATTCTGATTATAGGTGTAGTTGCGGAATCCCCCTCTGGGACTCACCTGCCTGAACAGTCCGTGATTGCTGGTGGCCGCCCATACACACCCCTTACCATCGACGGTGACACTGGTTATGTTGGTCATAGAGCCAATCTCAGCAAACCACATGAAGTTTTCTGTCTGTCGGTCAAAACGGCAAAGACTCCAGTCAGTGCCCACATAGATATTTCCGTCAGGCGTGCGCACAATGCTGTTTATTTTGTTGCTTGTCACAGTATAAGGGCGATCAGAAGAATATTCGTAATGGCGGATGGCTCCCCCTTTTGTGTCAATGACAAAGATTCCTTGTTGGTGTGTGCCTATCCAAAGGTGGGTTCCGTCGGGCATGAGAACAGTAATCTCCGGCGACCTGCCATTATCAGCGTTTAGAGGGTAATGTTCCCAGATAGTTTTATGGCCTTGCGTTTTACTTTCCTTTCCAACGAATAGACCAGCGTCAGTTCCTACCCACAGTCGTCCGTCTGATGTCTTGCAAAAGGTGCGTACTGTTAAATTTTGGCCGTCTTTCCCGGCAGTCATTATCACTTGCTGAGGTCCATTAGGCATCGTAGGCATATAGCATACTCCTCCCGCCTGGGTCATCACCCACAGTGTGCTATCCTGGTCCCACATAAGTCCGTTGACCGTGATGTCGCTGAGTCCTCTTAACGGGTCGTTAGGATTGTCGAAGCGCATTGAATTTCTCGTTTTTAGGTCCATCAGATAGAGTCCCTTTTCTGTTCCAACCAACAATTCTTTGCCCCATGCCTTCAGTGAGCGTATATTTATGTCAGGCAGTGGTATGGTGAATGGTTGTATGGACTTATCTCCATCAGAAAGGTGGTAGAGACCGCGGTCGGTCCCTAGAAAGGTCTCTCCAGAGGTGTGTTCCAAACATATAGAGTTCTTGTCGAATACGTAGTCGGGTATCTGATAACTCTGTCGGAATGCCCCATTAGCGTTGTAAATAAGTAGGTTTCCTTGAAGTGAGACCACATAAACCTTGCCGTCTTGAGTAATAACAATGTCACTCACAAAAGCCACATGGCGGCTGTCCTGCTTCATCTCCCGATTTTGCGGGTTGTAAGTGAAAAGTCCTTGTCCCAATGTGCCTATCCATATCAGGCCGTTCTTTCTGCGTACTATTTTGGTTACTGTGGAACTGATGGTCACACCATATTGCGTTTTGCCTTCGAAACGGCTGAAAGTGTTGGTGAAACGATGATACACATAGAGTCCGAAAGCCCCGCCGAACCATATGTTATTGTCCATTTCGAAAAGTGCAGTGATGGTGTTATTCTCATAGGCAGCAGTCCCTTTCACCATGTTTCGGTATACTGTGTTGCGGCTGCCGTCGAAACAGTTCAGTCCATTATTTGTGCCCAGCCATGCAAACCCATAACTATCCCTGAGCGCACAAAGAACGGTATTATCGCTAAGTCCGTCGGCCACCATAAATTTCCTAAAAGCAGGTCTTCCATCAGTGGCTTTCGCATTGATGGTCTGCAGACACATGCCTATAAATATTAATAAGGTGTAGATGAACTTCATTTCTATTTAAAGCCGTTGATAATCGTATTCTGCTTTATGTTGTCTGCAAAGATAATCAAAATCTTTTGAATTTCCAAACCCTTTCATTCTTTCTCCTTTCATGAATGTCCAACCCTCATTTCTTACTCCGTTAATCTCTCAATTATACCATTTATCAACGTATATTTCCATTATACAAAATAGGGCTGCAGTTTTTATAAGTGTCTTATAGTCAGGACTATTCCTTGTTGTATACCCCCAAATAGGTTATACATTTCTTTTTTTAATACACGGGTAAGTAAATTCTTGTTAATTTTGCAGCAAAATAATTATTACCAACTATAACATTATGACCAAAAAACAATTTAGAAAGTTTTGCCACAGCCTATTGGGTGTCAGCATGATGATGCTGCCAGCCGCAGCAGTGCTGTTGGGAACCATGACTGCGAGTACAGTGAATGCTGCCGTACAGCAAGATGGAAAGGAATCTCAAATTACTGGTCTTGTCACTGACCAGCAGAAAGATCCCCTTCCTGGAGTTACAGTAACCGAAGTGGGGACACAAAATGTAGTCATCACGGATGCAGACGGTGTATTCCACACCAAGGTGACTTCCCGTAATGCGGTATTGGAGTTCAGCTACATCGGTTTTAAAAAGAAGCAGGTAAATGTGGGTAGCAACAAGTTGCTCAATGTGCAGCTTGACGAGGAGACCAATGAGTTTACAGAAGTGGTGGTGACGGGTTACAGCTCTCAGAAAAAAGCCTCCATCATCGGTAGTATAGAAACCATCAAGCCGGCAGAGTTGCAGTTTGGTACTTCGCGTACCTTATCTAATAACCTTGCTGGTAAGCTAAGTGGTGTAATAGGTATTCAGCGTTCGGGAGAGCCGGGTTATGACGACTCCGACTTCTGGATTCGCGGTATGTCAACATTCCACGGCAGTAATGCCCCGTTGGTACTTATCGACGGTGTGGCTCGCGACCTGAATAATGTGGATGTGGCTGAGATAGAATCTTTCTCTATCCTGAAGGATGCTTCGGCTCAGGCTATGTACGGTGTTCGTGGTGCTAATGGTGTGATCGTAATCACTACCAAGCGCGGTAAGATTGGCGCTCCACAGGTGAAGTTTCATGTAGAGCATGCCATCAACGAACCAACCATGTTGCCCGAGTTCTTAGGGGCTGCCGACTATATGTCGTTGCTCAATCAGTTGGCAGGACAAGACGGCTATTCATTGCCTTTTACCGAAGAACAGATCAGCCGCACGGCATCTGGCTATGATCCTGACCTCTATCCTGACGTAAACTGGGTAGATGCCATTACCAAAGACTATGCCTATACTACCCGTGGAAATGTGGACATCAGCGGCGGTAGTGATTTCCTGCGCTATAGTATTGTGGCCTCTTACTTTAAGGAGGGTGGTATTCTGGAGCAGGACAAGACACTGCCTATCGACAATGCCACGAACAACCAGCAGTTCAACCTTCGCTCGAATATTGATATGGATGTGACGAAGACCACGCTTCTCCGTGTGAGCATCGGTGGATATCTGAACCGTTTCAAGAAACAGCGTGTGGACACAAATGTGGCATTTGACAATGCTTTCAAGACTCTGCCTTTCGTTCATCCTACTCGTTATGCTGACGGTGCCATTCCCGTGATCTCCAATCGTGCTAATCCCTGGAAGGACGTGACACAGGGCGGTTACGGGTTGCGTACGGCTTCAAAGATTCAGACGCTGTTTGCCGTGGAGCAGGATTTGAAGATGATTACCAAAGGCTTGAAAGCCAAGGTTCTCTTCAGTTTTGACCGATGGAACCAAAGTGAGCGCGGACGTACGATGAATGTGGGAACGGTATTCCCAGCTACTGGTCGTGACGAAGAGGGCAACCTCATCTACACACAGTTCCAGACAGGTGATGAGTCAATGGGTTCCTATCAGTCAAACGGCTATGGCAACACCAACATTTATTTAGAAGCTGACCTGATGTATAACCGCCGTTTTGGTAAGTTCGACCTCGATGCTTTGTTCCTGTACAACCAGCAGGCCTATGACGATGGTGACATTCAGGATTATCGTAAACAAGGTATAGCCGGACGCCTTTCAGGAACCTATGACAACCGATATGTTGCCGAGTTCAACTTCGGCTACAACGGTTCGGAGAACTTTGCCAAAGGAAAGCGTTTCGGATTCTTCCCCTCATTTGCCATCGGATGGCTGTTGAGTGAAGAACCTTGGATGGAAAGCATGAAGAAGACCTTTGACAAGATTAAGTTCCGTGCTAGCATTGGCCTGGCTGGTGACGATAACATTGGCAGTAATCGTCGTTTCGCCTATCTGACAAAGATTGATCAAGGTGGTGACTGGTCGGGTTATACCTGGGGTACTACCGGACAGCGCGACTTCCGTAACAGCGGTATCCGTGAGGGTGAGTATGGTGTGACAAACCTGACTTGGGAAACCGTGCTGAAGAAAAACTTCGGTGTTGAGCTCTCCATGTTTAATATGATTGATTTTAACTTCGATATCTTTAAGGAGAACCGTAAGGACATCTTCATGCGTCGTAACAGTATGCCTACGCAGAGTGGTATTCCTGCTGAGTTACTGCCTTATGCCAACTATGGCAAGATGGAGAACCACGGTATAGAGGTAACGCTCAATTTACACAAGCAGTGGAATAAGGACTTCTATACTTCTGCCTATGGAAACTTTACTTATGCCCGTAACAAGGTGACGGAATTTGATGAACCTGCTTCGAAGTTAGGTACCCACCGTGCACAGACTGGTCGTTCATGGGGCGAACTCTACGGCCTCACTGCTGAGCGTCTGTTCACTGCTAATGACTTCAACGCTGACGGCTCGTTGAAGGATGGCATCCCCGTACAGCAGGTAGGTGCAACAGTACTTCATCCTGGTGATATCAAATATATCGATATCAATAAGGACGGTATTATCACGGAAGAAGACGAAGGCTTTATCGGCGGTACACTCGATCCCCGTATGGTTTATGGCTTTGGTGGTGTGGTCAGTTATAAGAATTTCGATCTGAACTTCTTCTTCCAAGGTTCTTCAGATCTATATCGCGTGATAGGCGGACAGGTGTACTTTATGCCTGGTGGAGGTACCACTACAGAGGGTAATGCCTATGCCAAGCATATCGATGACCGTTGGACGGAGCAGAATCCCAGTCAGAATGTATTCTGGCCTCGTCTGAGTTACGGTCCCAATCAGAATAACTATCGTGCTTCAACTTGGTGGAAGAAGGATATGAGTTTCTTGCGTTGCAAAACTATTGAGATTGGCTTCACCCTGCCTAAGAGTTGGATAGCTCCAATCACCGCAAAGAACTGCCGTGTGTTTGTGAGTGGCAACAACCTCTTCTGTCTCTCTAAATTTGACATGTGGGATCCGGAATTGGGTACCAGCAACGGATTGCAGTACCCCATCAACCGTTCGGTGATGTTCGGTATTGATGTTGACTTCTAATTAAAAGTTCAGAGTTAAAAATTAAGAATTAAGAGTTATCGCTTCGCGATTAGCAATTAAGAATTAAGAATTATGAAAACAAATATATATAGAAAGGCAGCAATGGCGCTATTTTCTTCCGCTATGCTCCTCACTCCTTGTTCCTTCTGCTCTTGCTCGGACTATTTGGACAAGGAACCCGATACGGAACTTACCACCGAAATGGTATTTGAGAACCGTGACAAAGTGTATGGCTGGCTGGCCAACATCTACAATACTATTATCCACTCTCCAGACAAATGGTCACTCACACGTGACGGTTATGAAGTAATGGCCGACGACATGGTTCCTTCAGAGCGCTGGCAACAGTGGGACTGGAACCAGACTATCAGTAAAATCACAGGTAAGTGGACTATCAACTCACCTTGGGATGGTGACTTGTGGGCCCGTATGCCCCAGGCCATCCGCCACGGCTATATCTTCAACGATATGGTGAAGGCTATGCCCGACTATGACCTACCCCAAAGTGAGGTAGATAATATGAAGAACGAAGTTCGCTTCCTTACAGCTTATGCCTGGTGGCTTATGGCTGAGAATTACGGTGGTATTCCCTTCACTCCCGGTTACATCACTCCTAGTGACGCCCCTATCAGCGAACTGCTTGTGGGCCAGTCTAAATTCGATGATGTGGTGGACTACTGTGATAAGGAGATGCTGGCTGCTGCAGAGGCTCTTCCAGGTGTTTATCAGGATCCTGCAAAATATGGACGTATTAACAAAATCATGGCGCTTACCGTGCGCTCACGCATGCTGCTCTTTGCCGCCAGCCCGCTGGTGAACGGAAATCCCTGGTACACCGACTATGTGAACGATAAGGGTGAACAGATTTTCAATCCCAACTACGATCCTCAGAAATGGGTGAAGGCAGCAGAAGCCTGCAAACTTTGTATCGATGAGGCTCATGCCGCTGGCTACGAGTTGTACAAGGAGAATGGTCCTAGTGGAAAGATAGATCCCTTTATGTCCACCTATAATGTGCATATCAAGAAATGGCAGGAAGGCAACCATGAGATTACCTTCCCTGTAACCAAGGCGAACAACGACTATCATGGTACATTCCTGCGTGTAGTTTCAGTGCGTGACTACGGTGGTGGTAACGGTCTTAGCGTATATCAGGGATTGGTGGATGCCTTCTTCACTGAGAACGGCCTTCCTATTACAGATCCTAATTCAGGCTATCAGGAGAGTGGTTTCTCCACCTCGGTAGAAAAACGTCCCGACGTTACTAATTGGGCTTATGGAACAGGCAAACCTGGTGAGGTGACTGCCTCAGGCATCTTCAACCCTTACACTCATCGCGAGCCCCGTTTTTACAATGCCGTTTCGTTCCATGGTTCATGGTTGGCAGTAGCAAACCGTCAGTATAATTTCCTTTACAACGGCAAGGATAACATCCAGTCATCATCACCCCATGATGCCCCACAGAATGGTTATCTGGCCCGTAAGTCGCTGAACGTGACTGACGACTACAAGACTGGAGCCGTGGCTGACCGTCAGGCCTTCACCTACCGACTGGCTTTCACCTATCTTGACTACGCAGAGGCGCTCAACGAAGCCTACAATGATGGTGGGCGTCGTCAGGAGGCTATTCAATATGTCAATAGAATTCGTGAGCGTGCTGGCGTGCGTCAGTATACTTTCGATGCCGTGCCTGTTGACGATCCTGACTATATCCAGATTCAGAACTCGCAGGAAGATGTACGTCGTGTAGTACGTATGGAACGTCGTGTGGAACTCTGCTGCGAGAATAACCGTTGGTATGACATTCGCCGCTGGAAAATCGCTGAGCAAATTCCCGAGATGTGCGGAGACTGCTACGGAATGAATGCCCTTGACCGTGCAGGTCGTACAAAGGAAGGCTTCTTCCAGCTAACTAAATTCCTTACCCGTGTATGGAAACGTCAGTATTACTGGTTCCCCATCTATGTGGATGAGTTTGAGAAGAATCCTAACCTCAAGGAAGCCCCATTCTGGCTGGATGACAGTGAGAAAGAGGAAAACTAAGAATTAGTGAGTATTACATAAGAAATATAAGCATTAAAATGGTTATGAAAACATCATATCAGTCATTTAGCAGATTCTTTATCTGGTGTCTGTTTTGTGCACTCTTTGTTTCTTGTAACAAAGATCCGGAATATTTCACGCTCGTGGACTATCCTGACCAGATGCATATTAAGTCATCAGTAGAAGATATTGTGTTCAATAAAGGTATTGCCAATCAGGAAGCCATTACCTTCACGTGGGATGCTGCTGTCAGTCCGCTCCAGCCTTCAGATGAAGTCACCTATAAGATTGGTTTCTACGATACTAATCAGAAAGAGTCAAATCATTCTGAATTTATTGATTTGGGTAATGTGACGAGTGTCTCTTTCACACATGACGAACTCAACACGATAGTAGCCCGCTGGGTAATGCCCGGTGAACCCCTCGATGTGACGGCACAGTTGCTTGCGGTGGTACATAATGAGAAGACTTATGTGAAGCCGATACAGTCAACTGTCAGTTTCAAGGCCACCTGTTATGAGAAGTATCCCACTTATATGTATATCCGTATCACTGATCCCATTACAGAGACTGTAAAGACGGAGCGTATGGAACAGCGTCAGCTCGGTACGGGTATCTACGAAGTGACTCTTGACATGACTCCTTGTGACTTCCATTTCCTGACCTCAAATGAAGAATATCCTGCCTATGGCGATGCAGGAAAGTCAGATGATAAACCAGGATTTCATACCATGGAATATGTTACCGAAGGTAATGTGCGCGATTTCTCAACCTCAGAGATTGGTAAGCGAGTTATCGTGATTGACACCAATGCTGAGGAGAACAACTACCGTATGTATCTGCCTCTTCCTTCATCAAATATGCCATGGATAGTAGGTAATGCTACAGATATAGGATGGGAGACAAATCAGGCATCGGGTAAGTTCAAAGTCGCAGATGCTTTACATGCTCCATATATCTATACATGGACAGGTAATCTGATTGCTGGTGGTGAGTTCAAGATTGGCCTGGGAACAGGATGGGGCGACTCTTTCTTCTATGCTCCCGGTGAAAATACCGATCCCTTTGCTGACTCAACACTTCTGCCTTATCGTCTCCAGGATCAGGGTGGTGACTTGAAGTGGGTTCCCACAAAGTCGGGTCCATTCACCATCACATTATCGTTGCTGGTTGACGATATGTGGATAAAGGTGGAGCCTTAAAAAGTAAAGGGATAGAAATGTAAGAAGGTAGAAAAGTAAAAAAGACAGTAATGAAAAAAAGCAATAACAGTGTGAGGGAATTCGTAAAACGGTTTTTACCTTTTTACCTTTTTACCCTTTTGCCTTTAACCCATGCTTGTGCAGGAAGTGAGGTAAATACCTACAAGAACCCTGTTATCAAGTGGAGTCTGCCCGATCCCAGTGTTATCAAGGCAGCCGACGGCTACTATTATCTGTATGCAACTGAAGATACCCATAATGTGCCTATATACCGCTCTAAGGACCTTGTTACTTGGCGGTATTCTGGCACGGCTTTCACAGATGCCACCCGTCCTATGGACATTGTGCCCAACGGTGGCATCTGGGCCCCCGACATTAACTATATTAATGGTAAATATGTGCTCTATTATTCTAAGTCGGAGTGGGGTAAGACATGGGAGTGTGGCATAGGTGTAGCCGTCTCAGACCGTCCTAACGGTGGTTTTCACGATGCCCATAAACTGTTTATCTCCAGTGAGATAGGAATCGAGAACTGTATTGACCCCTTCTTCATAGAAGATGATGGCCACAATTACCTCTTCTGGGGCTCATTCCATGACATCTATGGTGTAGAACTCTCGGCTGACGGTCTGTCGATAAAAGAGGGGGCCACTCCTCAGAAGATTGCAGGAGGCCTGATTGAAGCCACGATGATTGTGAAGCACAACGGATTCTATTATCTCATCGGTTCGGCTGGCAGTTGCTGTGAAGGTGCCAAAAGTACCTATCGTCTGGTAATGACCCGTTCGAGGAATCTTTTCGGTCCTTATGTTGACCGCAATGGGCTTTCTGCGGTAGGTGACAATTTCTCTCCGTTGCTTAATGCCAGCCCTTATGTTTATGGACCAGGCCACTGTTCAGAATTTGTTGAAGACGATGCCGGACAGACATGGGTTCTATATCACGGATTTCAAGCTGACAATGTTGATGCTGGCCGAGTCACTTATCTTGACCGTGTGCGTTGGGGTACTGATGGTTGGCCTACAATTCAGGGGATGCGTCCCTCAACAGAGGCAGAAGCCCCCCTTTTCGGAGGGGAGACTTCGGTGCTAAAACAACAGACGCCAGACGATAGTTATGAAGTACTGTCAACAGAATTGGGTGGTATGTTTCGTATTGACAGTCCCAATGAAGCCCCCTACACATGGCAGCTATGCCATGCGGGGGGAGCTGTATTGCAGTGTGGAACAGGACGGCAGACCACTATTGTCGATGCTTCTTCACTCCCTCATGGGTTATATTTTATCAATGTTCAGGGTTTGGCGGGACATATAGGAAAAAAAATAATTAGGTAATTTATTACCTATAAAGACATTTATTAAAAATTTTTATTATCTTTGCAGCTGAAATCTAATTTTCAGCTGCAAATGAAACATGTCTTTATCACTATAATTTTTCTTTTATTAGGTTTTTTTTCAAGTACTGCTTCTGCAGATAATGAGAAAGAACTGAAAGCATTGGATGAAAGCCTGAATAAAAGAGATTTTTTTGAACAAAAACGTATTCAGCGAATAGATGTTCTTAAAAAGGAATTAGGATTAAGTAAAAATTTTTCAGAACAGTTTGAAAAGTCCTATTCACTTTATAACGAATATAAGTCGTATTGTTATGATTCGGCAGAAGTCTATTCTAAAAAATGTCTGGCTATAGCTCAGAAAACGGGTCGGGAAGACGATATTGTCAAGGCGCGACATGCAATGGCCTTCTGTTTGGTTTCTGCTGGCTTCCTTTCTGAGGCTGAGGAAGTAATGGCTTCTGTCAAAGAAACTGCTCTTAATGATTCTTTACGTGTAGATCATTATGAAATTTATAGTCAGTTGTGGCGGTCAATGGCTGACTATGTGAGACAGGATCCCTATTACACCAAATATATTTCGCGTAGTAATGCCTATTTGGATTCTCTTCGTGCCATCGTGCCAGAAAAAAGTGTCAGATGGTGGTCTTATACTGGTTCACTTCAAATGCGTCAGCATGAATACGAGGATGCTTTGATTTCCTTTAGAAAGGTTCTTGAACTTTGTGGTGACGATTTGCACCAGAAGGCTATGACAGCTGCTGAGATGGGATGGGCTTACATCTATCTCAACGATGAGGATAAAGCAATCAGTTACTTCGCACAGTCAGCTCTGGCTGACAACGAGTCGGCTACGCGGGAGATAACAGCCCTCTATCATCTCTCTCGGCTTATTTACAAACGTGGTGATTCGGAGCGGGCCAGCCGTTATGTACATCAGGCATTAGAGGATATTAATTTTTATAATACCCGCTTGCGTAAGGTGGAGATAAACGACATCTTGCCGATCATAGAGCAACAGCGCTATGATGCCATACGTGCTCAACGCAACTTATTTGTGGCTTTAAGCATACTTTTTGTGGTGCTGATAGGGGTAATTCTTTACAGTCTTTGGTTTAATCGAAAGAAGAACCGGAAGCTTATGGAAGCTCAGGAAACCATTGCCAACAATATGAAACGGTTGGAGGAAAAAAACCTGCAGTTGCAAGAGGCTGATAAAATCAAGATAGCTTACATTGGGCAGTCGTTATATGCCAATGCGGAGTTCATTGAGAAAGTGGAAAAACTCTTTCTTGCTCTTGACCGTAAGATTATGGCCCGTCAGTATGATGATCTGCGATATACCGTTAAGCAGTCCACTCTTAATGTAGAACGTGAGAATATGTATGCTGCCTTTGATGATACTTTCCTGAATCTGTTTCCCAATTTTGTGGAACGCTATAATGAACTTTTTGATGAAAAGGATCGCAAGATGCCAACTCGTGAACGTTCACTTACTTCAGAGATGCGGATTTTTGCACTGATTCGTCTGGGAATCAGTGACAGTGAGCGTATCGCCCGATTCCTCGATTATTCTGTTCATACAGTCAATACCTATAAGACTCGCATCAAGAATCGCTCAATAGTCGAAAACGATCAGTTTGACCGTCTGATTATGGAGATTTAGAGGTAATAAAACAATAATACAATCCGCTGATTCTTTACAGGTTAACCTTTTGAGAATCAGTGGATTAACTTTTGTACAACCCTAATATCTATTATACATTTGCTTGTTTCTGTTGCAGTGTTCGTAAAAGAATATAATTTTGCAACATCAACTAGTAAACGTATAATCATGAATACGAATCGACTATTATCATTACTCATTTCTTTTTTAGGACTGTTGCCGGCTACAGCACAGTCTGAAAATAATCCTGTAGCAAATCCTCAAGCTGTCGTACAAGTAGGTAATGCACGTTTTACTGTGCTTACACCGGAGATGATTCGCATACAGTACAGCGAAAAACAGCTCTTTGAGGATCGCGCCACCTTTGCAGTGGTCAACCGCCGTTTGCCTGTTCCCCATTTTACTAAAGAGGAACGTGACGGTTTTTTTTATCTTCAGACTGATGAGTTACAGCTTAAATATAAAATAGGTGGAAAGATTGATGCCCGGTCCTTAGAATATCCCGTGCTTACGATTACGTTTAGTCTGAATGGTCGCAAAGTGGTTTGGTATCCGGGCAAGGATGACGCTCTTAATCTAAAGGGAACCACACGTACCCTCGACGGGCAGATAGGCGACAATAAGCGCAGTGAAATGGAGAACGGACTGCTCTCCCGCGCAGGTTGGTCTGTGATTGACGAATCGCCTCTTACCCGTCGTGGCGACGGTTCCACCACTTTCGCTTTCGATAAGCAGTACGATGGCATTGAATGGGTGGCAGAGCCTGTTGACAAGAAAGCCGTTGACTGGTATTTTATGGGTTATGGACATCAGTATAAGAAAGCTCTTGGCGACTTCATACGTATAGCCGGCCGTCAGCCGATGCCTCCACTCTATGTGCTTGGCTATTGGTATAGCAAGTATCAGCGCTATACTTCTGATGAGTTTATGGAGATTGTGAACGATGTGAAGCGTAATCAGATACCTATGGATGTGATGATCTTTGATATGGACTGGCATACACAAGGTTGGACAGGATGGACCTGGGACCGCACAGCCATTCCTGATCCGGAAGGACTTATTGACTGGATGCATCGTCAGGGTCTCAAAGTGAGTCTTAACTTACATCCCGCTGATGGCGTTGATGACGATGAAGACTTCTTTACGGAACTTCGCAACGATATGGGGCTTGGAACTTCTACCAAAGTGATACCTTGGAACCTTTCAGATCCCAAGTTCTATCATCACATGTTCAATCGGATTATCCGTGCCCGTGAGAAGCAGGGCGTTGATTTTTGGTGGCTTGACTGGCAGCAGAATCTTACCAGTAAGTATGTCAGTGGACTAGGCGAGACTTTCTGGTGCAACCATGTGTTCTATAACGATATGCGTCTGAACCGTCCTAGTCACCGTCCGGTGATCTTCCACCGCTGGGGTGGACTGGGCAGTCATCGCTATCCCATAGGTTTCTCGGGTGACTCTTTCACTACCTACGGCACCTTGGCCTGGCAGCCTTACTTTACTGCCACCGCTTCAAATGTGTGTTTTGGATATTGGGGACATGATCTTGGCGGTCACCAGCAGACGGGTGATAACGACCCGGAAATCTATCTGCGTTGGATGCAGTATGGTGTGTTTACACCTATTTTCCGGACCCACGCTACCAACTGGCCCGGCATTGAGCGCCGCATCTGGAAGTATGAGAACTTCCCTTTGCTGCTCGAGACCGTTAAGTTGCGCTATGCCCTTATGCCTTACATCTATACTGCAGCCCGTGAAGCTTATGATACGGGTATCAGTATCTGCCGTCCGCTTTATTATGACAATCCTGAAGATAACAATGCATATCTTTACGAAGACGAATATATGTTCGGTCCTGATATCCTTGTGGCCCCTGTGGTAAAACCTTCAGATATTGACGGTAAGGCCCGTCGAAAGACTTGGCTTCCAGCCGGACGCTGGTTTGATGTTTGTCGCAATCAGGTGGTTGAGGGCAACCGGGCTTTTACTGACAGTTATACTCAAGAGGAAATACCCTATTTCTTCCGTGCTGGCACTATCATCGTAAACAATCCTCCAATGTTGAACCTCAATGAACGTCCAGACCGTCTAATTCTGAAGGTCATTCCTGGAGCTGATGGTAGTACAACACTTTACGAAGATGAGGGCGACACTGAGGGCTACAAGCAGGGAGCTTATACAACCACGCTGATGGAACAGCATCAGGTCTCAGATGGCGTAAGTCTGATCCTGAACCCCATCAGCGGACAGTTTAATGGTATGCCTCAGCAGCGTGCTTACACCGTTGAGTTCCTTGCTAGGCAAAAGCCTCAGCAGGTGCTTGTTAACGGCAAGCCTCAGGCTAATGGTGTGTGGAACTATGACGAACAGCGTCAGGTGGTCACAGTCTATGTGCCCTCCACTCCCTGTACACAAAAGACAACCGTTCAGTTAAGAAACCGATAAAAAAGTGGAATCATGAACCGACTTATCATCTTATTGTCATTATTCATTACTCATTTCTCGTTTGCTAACGCCCAGCAGTATTGGATTACAGGAACCGCAGTACCTGGCGGTACACAATCTCTTCAATGTGTCGCTCCCAATACCTATAAATTCTATGGTGAACTGCGAGAGGGCGAACTGCGTATCATCGATTCAGAGAAGCCTCGTGAGAGCACCCGTTGGCTCGTTCCAGATGCTATCGATGCAAATATTGTCAACCATGGTCTTCATTACAAAAGTGAGACTAAGGCGGGTAGCCTTCCCGCTTGGCAGGTCACCTTTTCCTGCCCATATTACCGTTTCGCACTTCATACAGATACTCAAATTCTACAAGGCGAAGTCTTCCAACCTTGGGGTGAACTATTCATTGCAGGAGGTGCAACAGAGGCTGGCTGGCATGAAGGCAAGATGTTGCTTATGGAGCAGGATGTGGAGAATCCCTGTATATGGACATGGGAGGGCGAACTTAAGAATCGGCCGGATAATGAAGAGCCTCTGAGTTTTAAGTTCCAAGGACAAGACCGATGGGGACCTAAAAGTATTCATCCTTATACACAGGGGGCAGATATTTTAAAGGAGAAAACCTTTCAGACTGGTGGTCCTGACACTAAGTGGGATATCCATAAGGAGGGTCGCTACCGTATACGCATAGATCTTTTCAATGAGGTGGTTGAATCTCAGGTAATCAAATAAACTCTCTCTCTCTTCAACAATCATTTTTCAGAACCATTAATCAACAATTTATCTTATTATGATGAAAAAAAATCTACTTCTAACAGCTCTAGTTTGCATCCTGATAGGATGGGCTGGCAGCACGGCTACAGCCTTAACCAAGACAGACGGTGTCTATCAGATTGGTACGGCTCAAGACCTTATTGATTTTTCAGCGCTTGTCAATGCGGGAGAAACTGATGCTAATGCTGTAATGACAGCAGACATTAAGATGAGTGATATGGAATTTACTCCTATCGGAAATGTGTCTAACCCTTATCATGGCATTTTTGATGGTCAGCAGCATTTTGTGCGCGACCTGTACATCAATCTACCAGAACAAGAGTATGTCGGTCTTTTTGGTGTTATTAGTAATGGTGCCATTATTAAGAATGTGGTACTTGATGATAAGTGTGAATTTAACGGTAAGGCCTTTGTTGGCCTAGCTGGAGGAACCAATGGTGGCGGCACTGTCACCTTCGAAAATTGTGGTAATGCAGGTGTAATCGGCGCTCAGAATCAGAATGCTGCCGGTATCTGTGGCGTTAGTATGGGCAGTTCATGTGGTATCAAGATGATTAACTGTTTCAATTCAGGAATGGTGATTGGTGCTATAGAAAGTGCTGCTCTCTGCGGATGGGTAGGTAACAATGGCAGTGAGATTACCAATTGCTATAATGTCGGTACTGTGATGGGTATGGATGGCAGCAACTCTCTTTGGCGTAACGGAGCTGGTAAAGGCACTAATAACTATGATTCTTACGGAAATCAAGGAACGCTAATTCAAGAGACAGACAAATCAACGGGTGCCATGGCTTATCAGATGAATGGCAATCAGTCTGAAGATGTTGTCTGGTATCAGACATTGGGTACTGATGAATATCCTGTACCTTTTAGCAGTCATGGTGTAGTTTACGCTGTAGGTGAATTGTATTGCGATGGCACCTCAAAGGGCGGTGAGACCTCTTTCTCCAATGAAAATAATTCAAAGCGCGATCCTCACCAGTTCCAAAACGGTATTTGTACTGTCTGTGGTGATGTGGATACAGAATATTTGCCTCTCACTGATGGATACTATACACTTACCACGGCAGCTGATCTCAATTGGTTTGCCGCTCTGGTTAACCATGGGAAAAAGAAAGTGAATGCCCGATTGGGAGCAGACATAAATTTTAGTGAATACACCGCTCAGGATGTTATGATTGGAGGCGATGCTTACACTCTTGATGAGGCTCATGCCTTTGAGGGCGTTTTCGACGGACAGGAACATACAATTACAATAAATTACAAAGCTTCCTATAAAGGAGTTGGCCTGTTTAAAGTCATCAACAATGCAACAATCCGCAATTTGCGTGTTGAAGGATCTATCGAGTCTACTGAGCAATATGCTGGTGGATTGGCCTATATGACCCGCGGTACGGTGCTTATTGAGAATGTTGTCGTAGGTGTGAATATGACTTTGTCCTATGTTGGAGATGGAACCCATGGCGGTGTCTGTGCTATTAGTCATGAGAGTCCCACCTATCGTAACTGTGCTTTCGTGGGCACGATGGACGGTCCAACATGTGAGGGCAGTGCAGGTATCATTGGCTATGCTCACGGAAGAGTTGAAACACTCATCGAGAATTGTTTTGTGGCATCTTCACTGATGAGTCTGGCAGGTAATTCCACTGTATTTGCCCGCAACGTGAACACCATGAAGAATATTTATTATTCCGACAATATCATTGAAGTGTCAGACGCAAATGCTGAAATAGTTAGTGCAGAAGTTGTAGCCTCAGGTGAACTAGCTTGGAAATTGAATGGAAAAGAGAATGCTGGCGCCTGGCGTCAGAATCTGGGTGGGGATCCCTATCCTTTACCCTTTGCAAGCCATGCGGCTGTCTATGCCAATGGTAAATTGAGCTGTGATGGCAAGCCTTTGACAACATCTTTCAGCAACACGGATGAAGGGCTGGTTCGCGAGGAGCATGCTTATGTAGATCACATTTGCTCCGTTTGTGGTGCTCGTATTATTACCACAGCAGATGAGTTGCGGGCTCTTGCTGCTGGCATCAATGATGGAACCATCAATCCTGAAATCATAGTAGACATGACCAGTGACATCGATCTTGGTAATGTTCCCTTTGCAGGTATAGGTATTCGCGAAGGTGATCCAGAAGTGTATTATCCGTTTAAGGGCGTATTTGATGGTCATGGCCATATTGTGAATAATATGCTTATAGAGAGCAGCTATGGTAACAAGGGTCTCTTCGGTGTCGTCAGTGGAGCTACTATCAAAAACGTTGTGGTACGAGGCGAAATCTACTCTACAGGTTATTCTGCAGGTATTGTCGGTACAGCCAGAGGCAGAGCTGTGGTTACTATTGAGAACTGCGGTAACGAAGCAACGGTTAATGTAGGTGTCGAAGGGGCGAATGGCGCTGGTATTCTGGGCGTGAATGACTTGAGTGAGTCAGAGGTTCATATCATCAACTGCTACAATACAGGTGACATTGTCGGCCAGCGCGAGTGTGCTGCCATCTCTGGATGGCTTGGTGATCGCGGTGAAGTGAAGAACTGCTATAATAGTGGAACAGTGAATCCTGAAGCCATTGACGGTGACCGTACATTTGCTCGCTACAATGGCAGTCTCATTACTTTCACAAACTGCTATGAAGTGGAGAGTCGTCAGGTTAATAGCGTTAGCTCAGAAAGTGTAACTGATGGTTCTCTTTGCGAGTTCCTCAATACTGGTGCTGGATATGAGGTGTATAAACAGGGTGATAAACATCCCGTACTTAACTTTGCAGGTGAAGCAACAGGTGTTGAAAAAATTCCTACACGTGCGGCCAAGGCAGGAGAGATGATTTTCGATCTACAAGGTCGTCGTCAGGCAACAATGCAACGTGGTATCAATATTATTCGCATGGCTGACGGAACGGTTAAGAAAGTTTTGCGTGACTAAAAGATCCATGAGTTTAAGACTTAAGAGAATCAGTGTTATTTTAGGAGGTCTGTCCATCGTTGTAACAGCGATGGCACAGGCTTCTTTTGTGACTTCCGATCGTGTAGCCGTGTTTTATCCAGCTGGCTATGATGCTTCACAGCATCAGCCATCGCCCATCTTCGAACATGAACCGGTGGCAACTCAGACTCTTCCCGATTCTTGGCAGGTGTGCCCTGTTTTTTCGGAAGACGGTAGCAGAAATGTGGCCACCCTCAGTGTTGGTAAAAACATAGACCTTTATGGTACTGGTGAGGTGACTGGCAGTTTGCGCAGGAATGGGAAAACTGTTCATCTTTGGAATGTCGATACACCAGCCTATAGCATTGATGGCGGTTCACATCTTTATCAGAGTCATCCTTGGGTGATGGGACTGCGAAAGGATGGCACTGCCTTTGGTATTATAGCCGATAACACCTGGCGTCAGAGCATTATTCTTGAAGAAAAGTCTGAGGGGAGTGTGGTGCGTTTTGAAAGTCAGGGACCGGCGTTCCGCGTTGTAGTAATCGAGCGCGACTGTCCACAGGATGTAATGAAGGCTTTAGGTGAGCTGACTGGTACAATGGAACTCCCTCCCCTGTGGGCATTGGGTTATCAGCAATGCCGTTTCAGCTATCAACCTGATACACGTGTAAAGGAGATAGCCGATACTCTCCGTTATTATCAGATTCCGTCTGACGTGATTTGGATGGATATTGACTATATGGACGGCTATAAAATATTTACCTTCAATCCCAAAGAGTTTTCACATCCCAAGCAACTCAACGACTATCTTCATAAGAAACACTTTAAGGCAGTCTATATGATTGATCCGGGTGTGAAAGTAGAACCAGGCTATTTCGTGGATGATCAAGGAACAGCTGGCGACTATTGGGTGAAAGACAAGGACGGAAAGCCTTTCGTGGGTAATGTTTGGCCGGGTGCATGTCATTTCCCTGATTTTACCAGACCTGAGGTTCGTACTTGGTGGGCTACGCTGTATAAGGATTATATGGCAAACGGCATTGATGGCGTGTGGAACGATATGAATGAGCCTTCTGTCTTTGGAGGTCCTGAAACGTCTATGCCCGCTGATAACAGGCATCAGGGAGGTGACGGTGTAAATGCTGGTCCTCATCTTCGCTTCCATAATGTTTTTGGCTTGAATATGGTACGTGCCAGCCGACAGGGGCTTTTGCTGGCCAATCCGCAGAAGCGACCCTTTATTCTTTCCCGCTCTAACTTTCTGGGCGGTCATCGCTATGCGGCTACATGGACAGGTGATAACCTGTCATCGTGGGACCAGTTGAAACTGAGTGTTCCCATGACTCTTACGCTCGGTCTTTCCGGGCAGCCTTTTAACGGACCTGACATTGGCGGATTTTGTGAGAGTGCCAATGGTGAACTGGTAGCCCACTGGACAGCCATGGGCGTTTTCTTCCCTTTTGTGCGGAATCATACTATCAAAGGTAGTGTGAATCAAGAACCTTGGGCTTTCACGCCTGAAGTGCTCAATGCCTGCCGTACAGCTATCAACCGCCGTTATCGGCTGATGCCTTATATTTACACAATCTTTCGGGAAGCAAGTGTTGATGGTATGCCTGTGATGCGACCACTTTTCATGGCCGACGCCAAGGATCTCAGCCTTCGCAGCGAGGACCGAAGTTTCCTTTTGGGAAGCAACTTGATGGTTGTACCAAAATGGGCTGGAAAGTGTGACCTGCTGAACAATTGGCAAAATCTGGCACTTGAGGATAAGTCCGACCAGTATCAGGCAGAACTCCGACAGCGTCCAGGGTCGGTGATCCCCCTAGCAAATCTGGCACAGAGTACTGATGAAATTAGTGGTGACTCTCTGACTTTGTTAGTCTGCCTCGACGAAAAGGGTGAGGCTGTAGGTACACTCTATGAAGATGCGGGTGACGGCTTTGCTTATCGCACAGGCGACTATAGCCTCTCGCAACTTGAAGCCACACTGAATAAACGCCAACTCTCCGCACGTGTTGTCCGTAAAGAGGGCAGGCGAGAGCAATCCTCACGGGTGCTCCGCATTGGATATGTAAAGAATGGCAAAGTGCGTTATTCAGCATGGCAGAAGGGAGAAATGGCTACGATGAAAATATAACTATTATTTCTAACTAAAAACAATAATAACATGAAACAAAACCTTACATTTTTGTTTGCTTTGGCCATAGCATGGCTGGCTAATACTGGTGCCATGGCACTCGAACAAGTAGAGGGTGTCTACCAAATTGGTACGGCCGACCAACTCATAGAGTTTGCCGCCATTGTCAACGGAGGAGAGAATGGAGCTAATGCCATACTCACAGCAGACATCGACATGACAGGAAAGACATGGACACCTATAGGTGACAATGATCACCGCTACGTGGGAACTTTCGACGGTCAGTATCACAAAATTGATAACTTGAAAATTGAGGGTGAAAGTAAGATAGGTATCTTTGGCGTGGTCAACGGTGGTTGTGTCATTAAGAATCTGGTGGCCGGTCCCAATAATGAGGTTCGCGGTACAAGTATGATAGGCGGTATCATTGGATGCAGTGACGGCAGTGGCTGGGTGACACTCGAAAACGTGGGTCATGAAGGCTATGTTTATGGAACAGGGAATAACTGCTGTGCCATCTTCGGTGTAATTATGAACGGCGGCCCCGCAACCCGCATGACTAACTGTTATAATACGGGCAACATCAGTGCTGGTGGTGAGAGCGCCATCATCACAGGTTGGTTTGGCGGTCACGGAAGTGTGGAGGTGCGTGGATTCTGGAATACAGGTATTATTGAGAATGGTGGCGACGGTGATAATTCGCTGTGGCGCAACAGTACTGGTATTACCACCGAGCGCATCTATCATCTTTATGCCCATCAGGGAGCTTCCGTTATCGAAGATAGCGACTTGGCTTCTGGTCGTCTGGCTTATCAGCTCAATGGAAATGTTGACGCAGGCATATGGCGTCAGAACCTGAGCGAGCCTAAGGATGCTTATCCTACATTCGACCCCTCGCATGGTTTTGTCTATGCCAATGGCGCTTTACAGTGCGACGGTGTTACTGCAAAGGTTGGTTCTGAAGTGACCTATTCCAACACAGAGGGTTCTACCCGCGACGAACATCAATTCCAAGATGGTATCTGCACTGTCTGTGGCGAACTGTTTGCTGTTGATGGCGTTTACCAGTTGGGTTGTGCCGATGCTTTGGTGCGCTATTCTGAGATTGTAAGGACATCCAACGGTGCTGCGAATGCAGTACTTACGGACGATATCGATATGACTGGCAAGGAATGGACTCCCATCGGGCAGGATGCTCACGATTTCAAGGGGCACTTCAACGGTCAGGGGCATCGCATCTTGAAGCTCACAACTAATGCCGGGCAAAACAATCAGGCACTTTTTGGCCAGGCTGTCGGCGGTGCAATTATAGAGAATGTCATCATTGACGCTTCCTGTATCATTCAGGGTAATGCCTTTACTGCTGGTATCTTGGGCCATGTTTGGGGTGACGGTGTGATAGTTCGTAACTGTGGCAACGAGGCTGACATCATGGGAACAGCTCAGAACTCAGCTGGTATTGTGGGCTGTTCTGAAAAACAGGTCACCATCGAGAACTGCTATAACACGGGTACCATTGTTGGCAGTCATGAGAATGCAGGTATCTGTGCCTGGATGGGCAACAACGAATCTGTTATACGTAACTGTTACAGCACAGCCGTTGACATCAATGGTAATCCCCTCTGGCGTAAAGACGAGGTTCAGGGTGAGAACGTTTACGCTATGTATGGCGGTCAGGGCCAGCTCTTCACGGCTGAACAGATGGCAAGTGGCGAGTTAGCTTATAAGTTGAATGGCAATAGTAGCGAGAATGTGGTTTGGTTCCAGAAACTGGGAGAGGGTGGCGATACTCATCCGATGCCCTTCGGCACAGAAGTAGTCTATGCGAATGGTTCGAATTATTGTGACGGTACCCCCAAACCCGATATGGTGTATGAGAATGAGGAAAAAGGAGTTGAAACAGCCCCCCACGAGTTCAGTGAAGAGACGGGTCTTTGTGAAAATAGCCACGATGGTATCTTCTGTCATGAACCCAATCCAGCATTTAAAGAAACAGCCGAAGGCGGTTATTATGAGTTGAGTAACTTTACCGACCTCAATTGGTTTGCTAGCCTGGTGAACAAATTAGAAGACTATGCTACGGCCAAGGCTAAGCTTACTGCAGATATAGAGATGGATAGTTCCTTCCCATGTATCGGAACAACTGCGCATCGCTTTGTTGGAGAGATAGACGGACAGAAGCATCTGATTAAGGGATGGACGATAGAAGATACAGCTAATCCTGTGGCTTTGGTAAGATATGCCGGTGCTGGTATAACATTGAAGAATATGACAATGGATTCGAGTAACACCCTGAAAGGGCACCATGCCTCTGCTGCGTTTATTGGCGATTTGAGTGGTCATGGTGAAGTTACACTAGAATGTCTGGGCAATGAGGCTGCCATTATCACAGATGCTGCTAATGCAGGTGGTATTATCGGTTGTAATTATAGTGGTGATGCACACATTACTATGACCAATTGCTATAACGCTGGTCAAATCCAGAGTGGATGGGAAGCTGGTGGACTTTCGGGATGGTTAGGTAATGATGCTGTTACCGTTAACTGTTACAATATGGGAGAGGTGATTAATGGTGAATCATTTGCTCGTGGCAATAATATCCAGATAACAAACTGCTTCGATCCTGTTACCGACTGGCCTGCTCTTCCAAAGAGTCCTATCGAAGACTTCACAAACGGCACTATCTTTGAGAAATTGGCTGAGGCTGCTCCTGGCATCTGGTATCTCAGTGCTGAAGAAAATGGTCATCCTGTGCTTTACAACACAGGAATCATTACTGGCATCCAAGATGTAAGAGATTCCAACTCGTTGGAGAATGGTAATGTATATGACTTGCAGGGCCATAAGGTAAATGCTAGCGGAATGAATAAGGGTATTTATATTAAGAATGGAAAGAAAATCATTTTTTAGTTAAATAAGTTATTTTTAGTCGATGGGCCGTGAGCACTCGTGCCACGGCCCGTTTATATCAATACAGTTCAGGAAATGAAGAAATTGCTTGTTTGTATATTGATGTTACTGGCCTATGGCTCTCTGCAGGCAGTTGATGTGATTGACCCTCTGGCCAATTCTGATGCTGTGGTAGTTTCGGGACGTGCGCGTTTTACGGTGCTTACACCGCAGATGATTCGCATTCAATACAGTACATCGTCGGCATTTGAGGACCGTGCTACTTTCGCCGTTATTAATCGTCGCCTCCCTGTGCCACAGTTTACCACACGCGAAGAAGGTGGCTATCTCTATATCGAGACTTCGGCTTTGAAGTTGCGCTATCGTCTCAATTCCGTCATAAGTCCACTGCTGAAATCACCAAACAACCTGAACATTACATTAAAGGTTGACGACCGAACCGTGACGTGGTATCCAGGTAAGGAAGATGCATTGAATCTGAAAGGTACCAAGCGCACTCTCGACACGGCCAGCGGTGACAATCAGCGTCCTGACCTTGAAGATGGTGTTATTTCCCGTGCTGGCTGGGCTATTGTTGACGAATCGCCATCCAACAAACGTGGCGATGGTTCCACTACCTTCGCTTTCGAGCAGAACGTGGACGGTATAGACTGGGTGGCAGAACCTGTAGATAAGCAGGCTCTGGACTGGTATTTTATGGGCTATGGCCATGAGTATAAACAAGCTATCGGTGACTATATTAAGATAGCTGGCAGGCAACCTCTTCCTCCTCTTTATGTGTTGGGTTATTGGTATAGCAAGTATCAGGCCTATACACAACAGGATTTCATAGGTTTGGTTAATGATATGAGCACAAATAATATGCCTATCGATGTGATGATTTTCGACATGGACTGGCACCTCGATGGCTGGACGGGATGGACTTGGAACAAAAAACTTATTCCTAATCCCGTAGGACTCATCAACTGGATGCATCAGCGCGGCCTAAAGGTGGCTCTCAACTTGCACCCAGCCGATGGAGTAGCCAACTATGAGGACCATTTCGCTGAGATGTGTTCAGATTTGGGCTTCTCATCAACCGTTGACCGTATTCCCTGGAATTTGGAATCGCCTAATTTCTATCGTTCCATGTTTAAACGCATCATTCGTGACCGTGAGAAACAAGGAGTGGACTTTTGGTGGATTGACTGGCAGCAAAACCTTACCAGTGACTATATTCAGGGGCTCAGTGAAACATTTTGGTGTAATCATGTGTTCTTCAACGACATGCGGATTAACCGCACAGACCGTCGGCCTTTTATCTTTCACCGTTGGGGTGGACTGGGCAGTCACCGCTATCCCATTGGCTTTTCGGGCGATACTTATGGAACCTTTGGATCTCTGGCCTTCCAGCCATACTTCACGGCAACAGCTTCTAATGTGTGTTTTGGCTATTGGGGGCACGACATAGGAGGTCACTTGCAGATTGGCGAGAAGAACCCAGAACTGATGCTGCGCTGGCTGCAATTTGGCGTTTTTTCCCCAATCTTCCGTACTCATGGGGCTAGTCAGGCTGGCAACGAACGCCGACTATGGATGTATGAAAACTTCCCATTACTGCTTGATTGTGTCAACTTGCGCTATCAACTGATGCCATATATTTACACGGCAGCACGTCAGGCTTATGATACAGGAATCAGTATTTGCCGCCCTCTTTATTATGAATGGCCAGATGAGAATGAGGCGTATCGTGCTGAGGGAGAGTATATGTTTGGCGATGATATCCTTGTTTCACCTATTGTTACCGCGGCAGAAGATGGGGAAATGGCCTTTCAGAAGACTTGGATTCCCGAAGGCTTGTGGTTTAATGTATGTCGAAATGAACTGGTAGAAGGAGACCGTTATGTTAGTGATTGGTATCGTCAGGAGGAAATACCTTATTTCTATCGTGCAGGCAGCATCATTCCATGTAATCCTGTTATCAAGAATCTTAAAACTCGTCCATCTGAACTCTTGCTGAAGGTGGTTCCAGGGGCCGATGGTTCTTACAGCCTTTATGAAGATGAAGGTGATACACAAGAGTATATCAATGGCAAGTTTACGACGACAATGTTTTCCCAGCAGCGTTCTTCCAATGATGTTACCCTCACTATCCATTCGCGTGAAGGACAGTTTGAAGGTATGCCTGCAGAACGCAGTTACACAGTGATGTTCTTGGCAGAGCAGTCTCCAAAGTCAGTGACGGTAAATGATGTTGTTGTGGATGATTGGGTCTATGATGAAGCTCAACAGCAGGTCATTGTCAATGTTCCTTCAGTAAGTTGTGATGCCCAAGTCGTCGTCCGCTTGATGGCTACCAGTACTGGCATTGATCAGTTGGAAGGCTCGCATGCTGTTGTAAGTTATGAAAGCTTCGACCTGTTGGGCCGTAAGACAAAAGTCAGTAATACTCTATCTCAGTCACATAAAGGTATTTCCATACGGCGTACAGTAACTGACGATGGAAAGGTACATATTCAGAAAATTACTCATTAAGACGAAAAGCGATATGAATATTTCAAAATATTTTAAACTGACTATATGTCTGGTCCTTTCTATCATGGCTGCCAGTAGCCTTTCTGCCCAGGATGAATTATGGGCAACGGGAAGCGCTGTACCAGAAGGAACACAACAATTAGTTAAGCGTCCTGATGGAAAATTCCGTTTTGCCGGAGCACTTAATGCAGGAGAATTGAAGATCATGACCACAAAACAGTTTATTAAAGGTACGACGCAGTTCCTGACACCACAATTGGCAGATTCCTATCTTATCAACTATGGATTAAAATATAATTTGACAGATGATGAAAATGCAGCCGGATGGGTTGTCTCATTTCAGGAGGATACCTACCTTTTTATCGTTGATGTTTCTCAACGTACATTAAAAGGAGAACTTTTCTTGCCATGGAACGAAGTCCTCATTGCAGGTAGTGCTTTTATAGGAGGTTCAGACCGTTGGGAATGGAAACGTGATAATATGCTTCCTTTTACGCGCGACCATGAGAATCCATATGTGTTCACTTGGACAGGAGAATTAGGCGAATATGAGAATGTTGTGGAGCCTGGGCGTTTCAAATTGGAAGGGCAAATGACTTGGGGACCTCGCGAACTACATCCTTTTACACAGGATGAAGACATACTCAGTGCGGCTCAGATGCGCATTGGCGGTGATGACACAAAGTGGCATGTGTACATTAGGGGTGTCTATCGGATTACCGTCAATCTTCTTGAAGAGACCATACATGCTGAATTGCTCGATAGGCTGATGAACTCATCTGCTCCTACCAAAGTTGAGGGCGTTTCCACCGCCATGGAACATGCCGATACTTCACCAGCATCTATTTATGACATGCAGGGCCGTAGCCGTGATGCCCTACAGCGAGGGTTGAATATCGTGAAGATGGCCGATGGTACAGTCAGGAAGATTATTGTGAAGTAAAAGAAATATGAAGAGATTCCTTGTGATGGCTCTTTGTGCCTTCTTTATCGCATCAAATATGCTGGCACAGGCGGGAAGTGGTGTTTATGTGGGCGGGCATATCCGCCGTGAGCGGCCTGCCACGGTGGAGAAACTTAAGAAGTCTGGCTTTACCTATGTCATTCTCTTCAATGTAAATGTAGAGGAAGATGGCACGCTTACCACCGATGGTGAGACAATCTGTAAGGACGGGCAGTATGTGTTTGCTTCAGAGCAACCATATTATCAAGAAGATGTGAAGGCACTGAAAACTTGGCCAACGGCAATTGAGCGTATCGACATCTGTATTGGGGGGTGGGGAAATGATTCTTACAAGCGCATCCGCTCGCTCGTCGATGCTGAGGGCGTTGGACAAAAGTCCATACTTTACCGCAATTTTCGCGCACTGAAAGAGGCTATTCCTGAAATTGACGGGGTGAATAATGACGACGAGTCGTGCTACGATGTAACATCGGCTGTGAAGTTTCATACAATGATGTCGGTTTTGGGCTATAAGACTTCGGTGGCACCTTATACGAATAAGCCTTTCTGGCAGGGATTGGTCGATGGACTGAACTCCGCTCGCCCTGAAGCTTGTGATTTAGTGATGATACAGTGCTATGATGGCGGAGCCTACAACAATCCTTCCGATTGGCATTTTGGTAACATTCCCCTTCATGCGGGTCGTACCAACTATCAGACTGATATGCAGGCATCAATCAATCAGATGGAAGCGTGGTATCACAATGATAAAGTGGTAGGTGGATTCGTATGGGTCTACAACGATGAGTCATGGAATCTCAACCAATGGGCTGCGGCCATGAACCGCATCTTCATCCAACACAATGTGACTGAGCCTGCAGTAACCTTTTATATAGAGTCGAGTTTTGGTGGAGAACCTGTCAGTCTGCCTGTAGGCGAATATTGTACAGCAGCACTTTCCTCTTATGGGCTTTCTGATAAATCAATCAGGTCGCTTCAAATCCATTCAGGATACAAACTGACTACTTGGACTTCGGATGGTTTCACAGGTTCCGAAAAGGAGTGGAAAGATACTGAGGCTGAGTCTCCACGACTGGGAGCCTGGGCAAACCGTATTAGTTCTCTGAAAATAGAAAAGAAAAGTCAGGATACAGGCATCGATTTGTATCCTTCATCGTCCGATTCTTATTCGTCTATAGTTATCTACGACCTTGGCGGACGTCGTTTATCGGACAATCCTATTTTGAGAAAAGGGGTATATATCAAAAATCGAAAAAAAATAATGAAATAATGATGAAACATTCTTTGATTGTCATTGCCATCGCTCTGTTATCGAGTATCACTGTGCAAGCCGGACCAGTATCAAAACAAGCAGTAAGGCAGCGCGCACAGAAATGGATGTCAAAACCAATGACACCTATGAAATTGTCTGTGGCAGACAAGGAAGCTAGGCCATATACCATCTTTAATGCTGATGACGGTCATGGTTATGTTATTGTCTCCTGTGACGACCGTACGGAGCAGATACTAGGTTATTCCGATCAAGGCAACCTTACCGAAGATAACATGCCCGAGGGATTACGCTGGCTTTTGCAGATGTATAGCGAACAGATAAAAACATTACCAACAGTTGTGGATACAAATTCCAGTGAAAATGTTGCAGACGATGTGTCGACCATGGCTTTCCGCCGTGCTCCTGTAATCACCAAACACTCCATAGAACCTCTTTTACAGACACGCTGGAATCAGGGAGGCCCTTATAATCTGCTCTGTCCGCGCTATTACAATGAGGATGGCACACAGGGTGATCTCAGTGCTACGGGGTGTGTAGCTACGGCCATTGCACAGGTGATGGGCTTTTATCGTTATCCCTCGGAGACAATTCGTATGATTCCCGGCTACTATCAGAATTATAATACAACAGCTGGCAAAAAATCTGTTTTGCTACATAATATTCCTGAACATTCACGGATTGACTGGGATAATATTTTGCCAGACTATTATGGAGGAGAGACTGACGAACAGAAAACAGCCATCGCCCAGCTGATGTACTGGGTAGGTATGGGCTGCAAGATGGGTTACGGAGCGTCGTCGGCAGCTGGATTCTCGGAAGGAGTGAAGGCCTTGATTAACTATTTCGGTTATGATGACGGCACACATATAGAAGCTCGCCACAATCACAGCATACAAAGCTGGCACGACTTGCTCTATAACGAACTAGCTACGGGGCATCCCATTGCCTTTGCAGGCACTAATACAGGGGGCGCTCATGCCTTTGTGATTGATGGCTATGATGTGAGCGGACTCTTTCACCTGAATTGGGGATGGGGAGGTCTCGACAATGGTTATTTTCGTATAGACGTGTTGGCTCCCGACGATGGCAGTGGTATTGGTGCGAGCCCTACTCCCGATGGCTATAATATGGGTCAAGAGGCCATTATAGGTATGTGTCTGCCTGATAATGTTGTGGCTGATGAGCAACAGCCAGTTCTCAATGCCAATGACTGGGCTGTCCGAAATGGAAATATTTTCTTCACTAACTTTGTTAACTGGACAGGAATAGACACCAGTTTTGACATGGGTATAGCCATTGTTAAGGAAGATGGCTCCTTACAGATTCTTTCTTCTTTCACACAGCATTTGAGTGTCAACACTTTCGTCGGACATGAATTCCTGATAAATAATCTCTCTGAAGGTTCCTATCGGCTTGTACCTGTTAGTAAACGGAGTTCACTGACGAAGTGGCAGACTCATCTTTCCCCTCAGGTCTACTACATCCTAGCTCAGGTTGATACCAACGGTAGTGTCACACTTGGAATAATGCCTCAGCAGAACATCACAATGACCAATATAGCCTTCCCTGGCAATCACAAAGTAGGCGACCGCCAGTCAGTAAAGGCTACGTTCCACAACTATGCGGCCGAATATTATCGCGAAATACATCTTCTGGCAAGTCTTACGGATAATAAAGGTGAGGCTGTTTGCCGTACTCAGGTCACAATACCTGTGGATGGAGAGACTGTCAGCGATTTTAGCTTTGTTCCCAATCAGTCAGGTGTTTGGCATGTGTGGCTGGCAACAGACAGGAATGGTAATGAAATTATAGGAGAAGGTTCGGTGGAAATTACTGAAGAGGGAATAGCCACTAATGGCAATCTTCGCTATGCCAGTCACACGGTTACAAATCGTTCCAATGGCATCGTCTATGGGAATCGAATGCAGGGTACGGTGACAATATTTAACCTTGGTTCGGAACCTTTCGATGGCATTATCCATTTATGGCTTTTCAAACAGGATCCGTCAAGCGGTCTTTTCTATGGTGCTGGCGATAATTATGTGACCATGCATATTGATGGTAATAAGCGTGGCCAGGCTGACTATAGTTTCAGTAACTTGGAGCTTAATGCCAATTATTCCATGAGTATTCTCTATCAAGATGGCGGTGACATTACCGATGGGGGGCTTAAACCCATGGGTACTACGCAGCCGGGAGTTGTTTTCTGGGAACAGAATCTGCTGATGAAAGGCCAGGCTCCCACTACCACTGTGAACCCGACAAATAATGTGATTGCCATTGATATGCGTGGTGTTACAGACAGGGTGAAATCTGTGCGCCCTAATGCTAATCCCAATACACTATATCTGATAGATGCCTCAGAGAATCTGCCGTCAGGACTAGAAGGGTTGAATGTGGTTTTGGGAAATAAAGCTGATGTTTTGAGACTTACCGATGGTTATCCCTTCTTCTCTCCTTCATCTTTTGATGTCCGACAAGTAGAATATACTCGTACAACAAGCGGCAAATGGGAAACTTTGTCATTGCCTTTTGCTGTCAGCCAGTTGCCCGTAGGTGTAGAGGCCATGGAACTCAGTTCGATGGACCCAGAAGGTATCGCATATTTCACACCTGTCAATAGTCTTGGTGCCAATATTCCTTATCTTATAAAAGGAAAAGCCGGTGAGGAATCACTCTTTACTGCCAATGATGCCCACATTTCTGCCACGCAGGAAGCGCCTATGGTTGTGGAGGCTGCAGGCTATCGATATCAGGGTGTCACTGTTGGAAAAAATCTTACGGATGGCTATCTCTTCGAAGAATCTTCAATGGTTTTCCTGCCTTTGCTGTCGTCGGCTACCATTCCAGCATTCCATGCTTATTTCACAGCCTCACAGCCTGTGGAGCGAATTGTCATTCCAATGGCTCCAACTACTATTCATGCACTCAGAAATGTGGATGATGAAAGTGAGGTCTTTGACTTGAGTGGACGTAGATTTAATAATATTCCGAAAAAGAAAGGTATTTATATTATTAATGGTAAAAAAACCGTTGTCAAATAAGAACTGAAAATTGAAAACATAATGAAGAAATTCCTTTTATTGGCCGTTTTGCTTGCGTTTTGCATGCTTGCCGCTGTCGCCCAGCCTTTTTCTGCTAGTTTGAAACTCAAAACCCCGGGCAATGCTGCCCAGACATATGAACTTGTTTTGCAGGGAAACAGTTGGAGGGCCAGTCAGTTACTGCCCATTAATGTCACTCAGACAATGATTGAGGTCTCTCCGACAATCAAGACACTTACCCTTACTCTGCAAGCTAATGAAACGGTTTGGTTTCATTTCAGCGAGTGCCTGCAAACACCGATAAACCACGCTTCAGCTCTATTTTGTATGCCTGGCTTCTGGTATCGGCAAAACCTTCGGTCTCCGAAAGAGTCACCCTCATTCCACACCTCAGACAGTTGGAACTTTAGAGAGGACCGTCTCAGTACGCCCAGCGTCACAGTCTTTGATGAAGAGAGTCATCAGGCTTATACCGTAATGCGTACAGACCAACATAAATGCGATGCTCTGACCACCCATGCCGATGGTGAGGTCATTCTTTCTGGAGTTACCTCCGTTGGCTTTCTCGGTTTTCAGAACGTTGATGGACGCTCCGCCCTTTGTTTCGGTTTCCCTTACGAGGAGACACCTAAGACCTATAATCGCAAACTAACACTTTCTGCTCCTGTAGAGGCCTATCAGAAACTGGGAAAAGGAGAGCAGATAACTCTCCATTGGACTGTTCGGGAGGAAGAAGAAACTTCTTTTGCTACTTGCGTTCAGCATGCTTGGGAACATGGTTATAATGCTTACCGTCCACAGCCTGTGGAAACAGGTTTTGACGATGCCAGAATGAAATCTGTGTTGAGCAACTTCTTCCGTGAAAGTTTTGTCACGGGAGAACGTACCAATTACTATTCAGGAGTGGAACTCGAAACGGCAACTTGCCAACCTACTGATGTGGCTGAAATCGGTTTTGTGGGACGTGTACTGCTCAATGCCTTTAATGCGCTAGAATACGCTGAACAGACTGGTGATAATGTGATGGCAAGTCAGGCGCAGAGTGTCTTTCAAAGTTATCTGGAACGTGGATTTAATGAGTCTGGTTTCTTTGACGAGGTGCGTCATTATAAGCGTGGCTGGCACGAAGAGCGGCTCAGTATTCGTCGTCAAAGTGAAGGTATCTATGCTGTACTGCTTTATCTAGATTATGAGAAACGGCAAGGTCGTTTTCATCATGACTGGGAACAGCGAGTCCGTCATATGCTGGACATGATGCTGACAATGCAGCTGGCCGATGGCCATCTTCCCCGGAAATTTAATGCTGCTCTAGAACCTGTCGATGCAACAGGTGGTAGCACGCCTAGCGCTACAGAACCCCTCGTGATGGCCTGGCGTTATTTCGGTGACAAACGGTACTTGGCTGCGGCCAAGAAGACGATGGCTTATGTGGAGCAGGAAATCATTTCCAAGAGTGACTACTTCTCCTCTACGCTTGATGCTAACTGTGAAGATAAGGAAGCTGCTTTGGCTGCCACTACCGCAGCATACACACTGGCTCTTGTGACCAAAGGCAAAGAACGTGTCCATTATGCTACTCTCTGTAAACAGGCTGCCTATTTTGCCCTATCATGGTATTATGTGTGGGACGTGCCTTTTGCTCAAGGACAGATGTTGGGCGATCTTGATTTTAAGAGTCGTGGATGGGGCAATGTCTCTGTGGAAAACAATCATATAGACGTTTTTGTCTTTGGCCTTGCAGATATTCTCCGTTGGCTTTCTGCTGAGTACAAGGAACCCCGTTTTGGCGAATTTGCAAAAGTCATCTCTTCGTCTATGCGACAGTTACTTCCTTTCGAAGGACATCAGTGTGGAATAGCCCGAAAAGGCTATTATCCAGAGGTTGTACAACACACTCACTGGGATTATGGACGCAATGGAAAAGGTTTCTACAACGATATCTTCGCTCCAGGTTGGACTGTTGCCTCTCTTTGGCAACTGCTCACGCCCACTCGAGCTGCTACTTTTTTGAAAAAATAGTTTTTATAAGTGCAGAAGGCTTCTCAAAAAAGCTTGTATGTACGTTGGGAATGACAATTAGTTCGTTTCAATTAAAAAGGTAGTTAGGCAATAAACCGACGAAGTCTTCGTTATTTCGTTGTGTTTAGACGAATCTTTTGGTCTATAGTTCTGTTGGCAATTGTCCCTCTAGGGGCCAGATCGCAATTTGATCCGCACTATAGTCATTATTATGACATGGAGGCGGCTTATAATCCTGCGGCCGTAGGTAAGGTGTCTAAACTTAACATAGTGGCGACCTATGCCTTAAGTCTTGCTGGCTTCGAGAACAATCCACGTACGATGTTTATCGGAGCTGATATGCCTTTCTATGCTTTCAACAGTTATCATGGAGCTGGCATACAGTTGGTGAACGACCAAATCGGTCTGTTCACGCACCAGCAGATAAATGTGCAGTATTCCCTGAAAATGAAGCTTTTCGGCGGGCAACTAGGCGTGGGTTTCCAGTTTGGAATCCTGAACGAGAGCTTCAGTTCCTCCGAACTTGACTTGGAAGAACCCACTGACCCCGCTTTTTCTACTTCAGATGTGAACGGCAATCATGTTGACATGGCTGCCGGTCTCTATTATTCGCATAAAAACTGGTATGTGGGCGCCTCGGTTCTGCATGCAGTGTCGCCATTGATACACCTCGGAGAACTGAATGAAATTCAAGTTGACCGTACGTATTATTTGACGGCAGGATACAATATAAAACTAAGAAATCCGTTTCTATCAATACCGGTCTCTGTTTTCGGACAGACCGATGGCGTGGCTTATAGAACCGATGTGACAGCCCGGGTGAAGTACACCAACGACAAAAGGGATATGTACCTGGGCATCGGCTACAGCCCCACCAATTCGGTGACTGTGCTGGTGGGAGGCAGCTTCCACGGCATTAATGTCGGCTATAGTTATGAAGCCTTTACCAACGGCATCTCATTAGGCAACGGCAGCCATGAACTTTTCGTGGGCTATCAAACAGACCTGAACCTTTATAAGAAAGGTAAGAACATGCATAAGGCGGTGAGGCTGTTGTAGACTCCCTCTTATCTCTCTAAGGGGAAGACAATATCCCCCAAGGCAGTAAAGTTTAGAAATGAAGAAATTTGATAATATAAAGATGATAAGAATCGTAAAGATGATAACAAGAGTAATTACTCCCTCCCTCATAAAGAAGGCTGGGGTGGGGCTTCTTCTCCTTCTTCTCATTGTCTCTTGTGCTGGCAGCAAATTGTCATCGGCAGGCCGTGGTGGCGAGGTGACAGGTGTCAGCGGCAAAACGTTTTCAGAGCCAACTCCCTATGGTATGACGCTCGTGAAGCGCGGCTTCTTGAAGATGGGTATCGAGAAGGAAGATTCGCTCTGGGGAAAGGAGACGCCCGTGAAGGAAATCTCTGTCGATGGATTCTGGATGGATGAGACCGAGGTGACCAACTCACAGTACAAGCAGTTTGTGATGTGGGTGCGCGATTCAATTCTTCGCATGCGTCTGGCCGATCCTGCCTATGGTGGTGATGAAACCTATATGATTACCGAAGATAAGAACGGTGATCCTATTGGCCCCTATATCAATTGGAAGAAGAATCTGCCGCGTAAGCCCAATGAGGACGAGCAGCGTGCCATCGAGAGTCTCTATGTCACCAATCCCGTGACGGGTGAGACGCTGTTGGATTGGCGTCAGATGAACTATCGTTACGAGGTGTATGACTACACGGCAGCCGCATTACGCCGCAACCGTCTGAATCCTGAGGAGCGCCAGTTCAATACCGATATCATCGTGGATCCCGATGAGGTGGTGATGATTTCGAAAGATACGGCTTATATCGATGACGAGGGCCGCATCGTGCGTGAGACCATCGACCGTCCGCTCTCCGGACCTTGGGACTTCCTGAATACGTATATCGTGAACATCTATCCCGATACGACTTGCTGGGTGAACGATTTCCAGAATTCGGAGAATGAGATGTATCTGCGCTACTATTTCAGTAACCCTGCCTATAACGATTATCCCGTGGTTGGTGTTACGTGGGAGCAGGCCAATGCTTTCTGCGCCTGGCGTACGGAATATCTGTTGAAGGGATTGGGCAAGGAAGCTCGTTTCATCCAGCGCTATCGTTTGCCTACAGAAGCCGAATGGGAGTTTGCCGCCCGTGGCAAGGACGGTAATGAATTCCCTTGGGACAATGATGATATGAAGAGCGACCGTGGCTGCTATTTTGCCAACTTCAAACCAGACCGCGGAAACTACACGAAGGACGGTAACCTGATTTCCTCGAAGGTGGCCATCTATGGAGCCAATTCGAATGGACTCTTCGATATGGCGGGTAATGTGGCAGAATGGTGCAGCACCATCTATACCGAGGCTGGTGTGGAGGCTATGAACGACCTGAATCCCCAGTTGCGTTATAATGCTGCCAAGGAAGATCCCTACAAGCTAAAGAAAAAGAGTGTCCGCGGTGGTTCCTGGAAAGATCCCGAGAGCATGATCCGTTCTGCCTGGCGTTCATGGGAGTATCAGAATCAGCCACGTTCCTATGTGGGATTCCGTTGTGTCCGCTCGTTGGCCAACACTTCCAGCGAAAAAATGAAGAAGGGAAAGAAAAGGTAATAAAGTGTAGAGTGTAAAGTGTAGAGTGTAGAGTTATGATTACTAATATCTCAATAACTTAATAACTCACAAACTTATAAACTCATAAACTCATAAACTCAATAACTCGTAAACTTGAAATATAAGTTATGACACAATATAGTAAATTCAATGTCATTTACCGTCTGCAGAAGTGGATGGACAGCGTGCCAGGACAGACGTTCCTGAACTACGCTTACAGTTGGGGCGCCTCTATTGTGATTCTGGGTACGCTCTTTAAACTGACCCATCTTCCAGGAGCTAACTTCTTCCTGTTCCTTGGAATGGGAACGGAAGTATTTGTGTTCTTTATCTCGGCATTCGACCGTCCCTTTGACAAAACTGCTGATGGTATGGAACTGCCTACCCATGTGGGAGGCACTCTTTCGGGTGAAGATCTTGTGGGTGAACTCGCCGCAGTAAAAACCGGCGATGGGGAAACGCATCAGGCTGCTGCTGCCGTTGGTGGCGGCGGTGTGATTGGCGGCGGTACCATCATTATCAATGGCGGTTCTGGCAGAACAGCTGAGGAAGCAGGTCCAGTGAAGGTGAATACCGAAGCCGTTGCCGCTGTATCCTCTTCTGTGGCTACTGTTGCAGGAACCGAGGAACAGCCGTTGCCTAAGATGGATCCTGAACTGGAACAGGCCACGACCGATTATGTCACGGAGCTGAAACGCTTGACGGAGATGCTCTCGAAGGTGGCGGAACAGAGTGAGAAGCTAGGTCGCAACTCAGAAGAGATGGACAATCTCGACCGTACGCTTACGGGTATCTGTAAGGTTTATGAGATGCAGCTGAAGAGTGCAAGTGCCCAGATTGGTACCATTGATGAAATCAACGACCAAACCAAGAAGATGGCGCGTCAGATAGAAGAGCTCAACCGCATTTATACACGAATGATTGAAGCCATGACCGTGAATATGCCTGCTGCTGGAGCCGTTCGCCCTCAGGTTTAAAGGTAAAAAAAAGTAAATAGGTAAAAAAGTAAGTAGAAAGTGGCAATAAAGAAAAGACCAGTATCTCCTCGCCAGAAGATGATTAACCTGATGTACGTCGTCTTGATGGCTATGTTGGCGCTAAACGTTTCCACGGAAGTGTTGACAGGTTTCTCCATCGTGGAGGAAAGCCTGAACCGTACCACCAAGGCAGCGTCGCAGGAGAACGAGTCGTTATATTCGGAATTTGTAGCACAGATGGAGAAGAATCCCCAGAAGGTGAAGGAATGGTTCGACAAGGCCCAGCAAGTGAAGCGTCTGAGTGATTCGCTCTTTAATATGGCTGATGCCTTGAAACTTGCCATCGCACAGGAAGCTGATGGCAGCGACGGGACTCCTTCTGATTTACGTAACAAGGAGGATTTGGAAGCTGCCACACAGGTGATGCTGGCTCCAGGACGCGGAAAAGGAAAGCAACTGCATGATGCCATCGATCATTTCCGCTTTCGGATTTTGCAGATGATTAGCGATCCGAAGATGAAGTCAATCATTAGCGCAAATCTTTCTACGGAACTTCCTAAGAGTGCCAAGGCACTTGGAAAGAACTGGGAAGAATATATGTTTGAATCGATGCCGGCAGCAGCTGCAGTGACCTTGCTCTCGAAACTACAGAACGACGTGCGTAATGCCGAGGGTGAAGTGTTGCACAACCTGGTATCTAACATTGACATCAAGGATATCCGTGTGAATAAGCTCGATGCCTTTGTGATTCCGGAAAAGACGGTACTTTATCCCGGCGAACAGTTCGCGGCCAATATTGTGATGGCGGCTGTGGATACCACGCTGACACCTGAAATCTATGTGAATGGTGCAAGAATAAATACTTCCGGGCGCTATTCCTTTACGGCTGGTGGAGTAGGTGAGCACTCTTTCAGTGGCTATCTGCTCACCCATAATGCTGCTGGCGAAACCATCCGTCGCGAATTCATGCAGAAATACAGCGTGATTCCTGCACCCAGTGGGGCTACGGTGGCTGCCGACTTGATGAATGTGCTTTATGCTGGTTATCAGAACCCGATGAGCGTGAGTGTTCCCGGAGTCCCTGCCAATGCCGTATCGGTGACTATGTCGGGAGGTTCTCTTACCTCCAAAGGCAACGGACATTATGTGGCCGTGCCGTCGGCTGTCGGTAAGGATGTGGTATTTACCGTATCCGCCAACGATAAGGGTAAGCACCGCGAGATGGGAAAGGTGACATTCAAAGTGCGTAAGTTGCCCGATCCTACACCTTATATTGTGGTGGGTACCGACCGCTTCAAGGGTGGTGGCTTGGCAAAGGCTTCGCTGATGGGTGTAGGCGGCATCAAGGCTGCCATCGACGATGGTCTGCTCGATATTGAGTTCCGTGTGGTTAGTTTTGAGGCTGTGTTCTTCGACAACATGGGTAACGCCGTGCCGATGGTGAGCAATGGTGCCTCGTTCTCGGAGCGTCAGCGTGATGCTTTCCGCAAACTATCCCGCAACCGTCGTTTCTACATCTCACGTGTGACGGCCATTGGTCCTGATGGTATTACCCGTAAATTGCCTTCTTCTATGGAAGTCATCGTGAAGTAAAAAATACTCCTCTTATCCCCTTATAGGGGGAAGACATAATCCTCCAAGGCAGTAGAGCTTAGAAATGAAGATATTTGAAAATATAAAGATGATTATAATCGAAAATATGATAACAAGAGTAATAACTCCCTCCCTTATAGGGAGGGTAGGAGTGGGTCTTCTTTTTTTACTCCTCTCCCTCACCGTTTCAGCGCAACCTAGAGCCCGTCAGCAAGCGCAGCAGGCTCAGAAACAGCAGAGTGGTCAGACGCTGACCACCCGTGCCCAGATTTCTTTCCCGACTTCTGCAGCGATGTCGGAGGATGTGGTGTGGCGACGTGATATCTACCGTGAACTGGACCTGAACGAAGATGCCAATGCCGGTCTTTATTATCCTGTGGAACCCATTGGCTCTCAGATGAATCTGTTTACCTATATCTTCAAACTGATGATGACTGGTCAGGTGCGTTGCTATGAGTATCGTTTGGATGGTAATGAAGTGTTTAACGACTCTGCCCGTGTGAAGCCATTGGCTTTCCTCGATAACTATCATATCTTTTATGAGAAAACGGCCAACGGTCGTATCCGACTTGACAACTCTGACATCCCTTCCCGTGAAGTGAAGGGCTATTATATCAAGGAAAGTGCCTATTATGATCAGGCTTCGGCAACGTTCCATACAAAGGTACTTGCCCTTTGTCCGATTATGAGCCGTGAGGATGATTTCGGCGACGGCACGGCCAAGTATCCTCTTTTCTGGGTGCAGTACGACGATGTGGCTCCCTTCCTTTCGAAGCAGACCATTATGACGAGCAATCTGAATAATGCCGCTACCATGTCGGTGGATGACTATTTCACCAAGAACATGTATAAGGGGAAGATCTATAAAACCAACAACATGTTGGGACGCACCTTGGCACAGTATTGTCCGTCAGACTCCGCTATGAGTCAGGAGCAGAAGCGCATTGAGGCAGAACTGGAACAGTTCGAGAAGAACCTTTGGGGTGATCAAGCCAAGAAGGATTCGCTTGATAGTATCGCTAATGCCCAGAAAGACGTAAAGGGCGCGAAGAAAGCCCGCAAGAACCGTCGTGACGGAGTTACCGCAACGAAGAAAGAAAAGAGTGTGAAGACGCGTACGACTTCTTCTAGTGGCAGTAGTGCGGCCAGAGTTTCTGTGCGTCGTCAGAGACATTAAGAAAAAGGTGAAAGAGTAAAAAAGGGAAATAAGGGGAATAGCAATATGAAAAGTAAAGAAAGCACAATATGGCATAGAAAGATGATTTCTATGGCGGTAAAGAGTCTTTTACTTTTTGGCCTATTTACCTTTATACCTTTAAACGCAAATGCTCAGGTGAAACTGGGTATTAAGGGCGGTTTGGATGTTTCGGAGATGTCGTTCAGTGGCGATGTATTTAAGAAGAGCAATCGTATGGGCTATTTTATTGGTCCCGTTCTGAAATTCCCTTTGTTAGGTCTCGGATTTGACATCTCAGCCCTGTATGCTAAGCGGAATGTGGAACTGAACGGTTCTATAGAAGGTGAAAAAGGGAAATATAAAGTCAGCGATAAGCAGATACTCATTCCTGTCCATTTGCGTTATGGCTTAAACTTCAATGGAGGTGGCATCTTCGCCTTTGCTGGACCACAGTTTGGTTTTGCACTTGACAATGATGAGGATAAAGACCTGATAGACAATGTGGCTTCTTGGCGTTCAAGGGATTCAAACCTCAGCTTTGATTTGGGTGGTGGCCTTACTTTGGGAAAACTGGAGGTGACCGTCAATTATAATGTTCCGTTAGGCAAGGCTGGTGAGGTACGTGTGAAGGATGCCGCTGATCAGGTGCTTTCAAAAGGAACCTATAAGACCTGGAAAATCAGCGCCGCCTATCTCTTCTAGTCTCACCTGAAACCTGAAACCTCATGTTATACGTTGATGTCCTTCTGCCGTTACCTTTAGAGGGGCTTTTCACCTATGCCGTTCCAAAGGAGATAGAGGCGCAAGTCAGATTTGGCATGCGCCTCGTAGTGCCTTTAGGTCGTAGCAAGACTTATGTGGCCCTCGCCATCAAAGTGCATGAAGAGAAACCCTCGTTCAACGTGAAATCTGTCTTGGAGGTGATGGACGATGAGCCTGTGCTTACAGAGTCGCAATTCAAACTGTGGAAGTGGATAGCCGACTATTATATGTCACCACTTGGTGAAGTCTATAATGCGGCCATGCCTTTGGGACTGAAACAACGTGACGGCTTCAAACCGAAGATGGAAACCTACATCACGCTGACTCCTACATACCGTAATGAGCAAGCTTTGCATATTGCACTTGATCAACTCGCCCGTTCTCCCAAGCAGCAGAAAGTCTTTATAGACTATCTGACATTGAGTCATTGGGACGAATTTCCTAACGAAAAGGTAGAAAGACAAAGGAGCGAAGTATCCCGTGATGAACTAATGAACTATAGCCATTGCACGTCAACGGTGATGAAGAACCTCGTTGAGCGGAAGATGCTGATGACCTACGAGAAGGAAGTGGGGCGTTTGAACCATGCCGGTGAGCCGCATCTTGACCAGGTGAAGCCGTTGAATGAGGCTCAGCAGGAGGCTTACAATCAGATACTCTTTTCATTCCTTAGCAAGAATGTGACGTTGTTGCACGGGGTCACTTCTTCAGGGAAGACCGAAATCTATATTCACCTGATCAAGCAGGCTCTTGAACGCCATGAGCAGGTCCTCTATCTGTTGCCGGAAATCGCGTTGACCGTTCAGATTCGAGAACGGCTTCAAAAGGTGTTTGGCAGTCGTTTGGGCATCTATCATTCCAAGTATAGTGATGCCGAACGCGTGGAAATTTGGAAAAAGCAACTCTCTTCAAATCCTTATGATGTCATTTTGGGTGCTCGCTCTGCCGTTTTTCTTCCCTTTCAGAAATTGGGTCTCATTATCATCGATGAGGAACACGAAACTTCTTTTAAGCAGCAAGATCCGGCTCCCCGCTATCATGCTCGCAGCGTGGCTATTATGATGGCGGCTAAGATGGGGCAAGGAACGGATTGTAAGGTCCTGCTCGGTACGGCCACTCCTTCCATGGAGAGTTATTATAATGCTGTGAATGGGAAGTATGGTTTGGTGACGCTGAACTCACGCTATAAGGACATTCAGTTACCTGAAATTCAGATTGTGGATATCAAGGACTTGCAGAAACGTAAGATGATGCAAGGGCCTTTTTCGCCATTGTTGTTGGGAAGTATCAAGAAAGCCCTAGCTGCCGGAGAACAGGTCATTCTCTTTCAGAACCGTCGTGGCTTTGCGCCGATGATAGAATGTCGCCAGTGCGGCTGGGTACCTCATTGCACGAACTGTGATGTGTCGCTCACCTATCATAAGAACATCCAGCAACTCACGTGCCATTATTGCGGTTACACCTATCAGGTACCCGAGGTCTGTCCCTGTTGTGGCAGTACAGAACTGAAAGGGCGCGGCTATGGCACAGAGAAGATTGAGGACCAGATGATGGAGATTTTCCCAGAAGCCCGTGTTGCCCGTATGGATTTGGATACCACCCGTACGCGTTCTGCCTATGAGCGCATCATTAGTGATTTCTCGGCAGGGCGTACCAATTTGCTCATAGGTACGCAAATGGTCTCAAAGGGTTTGGATTTCGACAAGGTTTCCGTGGTGGGAATCTTGAATGCGGATACCATGCTCAACTATCCCGACTTCCGGGCTTATGAGCATGCTTTCATGATGATGGCACAGGTGAGTGGAAGGGCTGGACGTAAAGGAAAGCAGGGACTGGTATTGCTGCAGACTAAGAGTCCTCAGTTGCCTGTCATTTCCCAAGTCGTACACAACGACTATGCCGGATTCTTCCGCGACTTACTGGAAGAGCGCCGGCAATTCCATTATCCTCCTTTCTACCATCTCATTTATATTTATCTGAAACATCGCCAGAATGCAACGGTGAACGAGGCGGCTATCGAGATGGGAAACCGTCTGCGGCAATGGTTCGGAGAACGGGTGCTAGGTCCGGACAAACCTTCGATTGCCAAGGTGAAACAGATGAATATCCGCAAGATTGTTCTCAAATTAGAGAACGGTATTGACTTGAAGCGTGTGCGCGAATATCTGCTGATGGCCCAGCGTCAGATGCTTCAGAATACACGCTACAACTCCTTGCAGGTCTATTATGACGTGGATCCTTTGTAGTTAACCTTGGCAGGCATCGAAATATTTGTATCCCAAATGAAACTCCCGATGTCCTAAGGCTTCCGACTTCGTTTGGTTGCCATTAATTATATGGTGGATATAGGCGATGGTTTCATCGCTGATATCCTCCAAAGAGGCTCCTTCGCTGATGATTCTGCTGGCATTGATGTCGATGTCCTCGGACAATGCCTGACAAGTGTGAGGATTTCCACATACTTTAATGACAGGCGAAATGGCAGAGCCTGCCACGGAACCCCTTCCTGAGGTATAGAGGATGAGATGGCATCCGCAAGCACTCATCTCAACAATCTCGGCATTATCGTTGACATTGGGAAATCCCCAGAGGGCTTCTCCGTCAGGAACTACGTCCATAAAATACAATCCGCTTTGGGGAGGTTGGTCGCCGGGATACAGCAAACCGTTGATGGGATGGGAACCGCTCTTGGAATAGGAGCCTAGCGATTTGTCCTCGATGGTGGACAATCCTCCTACGGCGTTTCCCTCGGAGAAACTGTCGTGTCCCATCTTCTTGTAATAGGCATCAGCCTTGCGCACACATTGAAACAACTGTTCTCCAATCTCTGTCGTGGCCCCCCGTTGGCGCATCAGGTGTTCACAACCTATCAATTCGCCCGGTTCCTCAAAGATACAAGTAGCCCCCTTTGCAATCAGTTTATCAAAGGTTTTGCCTACAGCAGGATTAGCCGTGAAACCACTTGTGGCATCAGAACCTCCACAAACGGTACCGACCATTAGGTCACTCCACAGGAAATCCACGACGGGAACCTGATTCAAAAGGGAAAGCATTCCTCTGACGGCCACAACACCTTTTTCAATTGAAGAGCGTGTACCGCCATTCTCCTGAATAACGATGAGTTCACCCATTCTGCCGCTTTCAGTAACTCGCTGCAGCAGTTTCTCCCGTTGGAAATTCTCGCATCCAAGTGAAACGATGACCACACCACCTACATTCGGATGCGTGCAGAGCTGCTGCATCACCTTCTCTGCATACGCATTGGGGGCACAACCTCCGAATCCGATGAGATGAATATCATCATCAGGAAAACTGTCCACGATGCGCTGTGCCACATGATGGGCACATTCCACTAGGTAGGTTACAGCTACCAAGTTGCGGATGCCTTTCCGTCCGTCGTTTCTGAGATATCCTTTCATCCTCCTGATCAGATATGCTTTTCCTTGTAAGAAACGCAGTTATTGGTTATCAAGTCCCAGTCGAGTTCTACGCCAATGCCCGGATTCTTGGGAACGGTGATGATGCCATGTTCATCGATGGGCAACAGGCCTTTCATGGGGAATTGGAAATCTTCCTCTGGCACAAAGTATTCGAAATACTTACAATTGCGGATGGCACACGACACATGCAGGTTCACAATGTCCATATAGTTCATGGTCGTGGTGTGGATCTCACAGTTCAGACCGAAGCTTTCAGCCAAATGGGCAATCTTCAAAGTTCCCGTAATACCGCATTTCCAGGAAACATCTGCCCGAACGATATCCGCAGCCTTTTGATTGATAACCTGTGCCACACCCCAGTGACAACCACGGGTTGTCTCTGTGGCAGCAATCGGAAGGTCGAGAGCTTCGCAGAGTTGGGTGTATTTATAGGTTTCGAAATCACGGAAAGGTTCTTCCAACCAGATGTAGTTCAACTTTTCCAATTGACGTCCCACCTTAATGGCTTCGTCTAAGGTATATTCAGCAACGGGGTCGCTCATCAGTCCGTAATCGGGGCCTACGGCCTCTCTTAGGTGCTGGTGTATCTGCATGTCCATCTCTACGGGACCACAGGGATGCACTTTATAAATAGGTATTCCCCTCGACTGATAATAGAGAGCCTCGTCAATATATTCCTGTTCCGTGGCATGGAAAAGGCCGCTGGCATAGACGGGCAACTGTTCCCGATAGGCACCGATATATTGATAAAGGGGCAGATTTGCCGCCTTGGCACAGATATCCCAAAGCGCTACGTCCACCGGTCCTGGCAGATAGACAGGAAAGAAAGTCAGATGACGGTCGATGTTCCACAGTTCGTGCCAGATTTTTTCACGTTCGTAGGGAGAACGCCCTAATACCACGGGCGCGATGTTATCCATAAGATAACTCTCTGTGACATTCCCGGAACGGGCAGCCAAAACCGTGGCTATACCTTCGATGCCCGTGTCGGTGGTGAGTTTGATGACCAGGACATCCCAGTCCATGGCACTCTTTCCTTTGCGTTTGTCGTCAAAGAGGCATTTGTCTCTTCTGACCCACCAGCTTTCGAATCGGTTGATAATCATATGGAATAATTTGATTGAATGTTATGAATATGTACGTGTTCTCCCTCCAGAATATCACGGGTGGCACTACCAATAGGCAGACCGTATTTCAGAACGTTTTCGCCACAAGCAATCCTTTGGATACAGAACTTATGTCCGAAGTCTATGTCGGCCCTGAGTTGGATGGTCTTTCCGTCCACCTCCAGCACATCCCCTTTGCGCAGGTCTTTCAAGGCTACGGCAACATTGTCGTCATCATGGAGTTTGATATAGGCTTTCATTTAGAATTGGATTTGTTTGATGGGAACGAAAAGCTTCAGCGTGAGCCATGCCAGCAGATACATACAACTGGCTATCATGAAGATGGCTGTATAGGAGCCCGTCACGTCAAGAACAAGACCGACGAAAGAAGAGGCAAGAGCTCCACCAATGGCACCTCCTACACTGGCAATACCAGTCATTGAACCTACCACATGCTTCGGATAGACATCAGAAACCACGGTATAGATGTTGGAAGCCCATGCCTGGTGGGTGGAAGTGGCCAGTCCGATGAGGAACACCACCAACCACAGACTCTTCAAATGGGGAACGGCGTTGAGTGGCAACACTAATAGTGCGAAAATCAAAATGGTCGTCTTACGGGCAAAGTCGGCAGAATAACCCTTCATCAGAAATCGGGAAGAGATGAATCCTCCGGAGATACCTCCCAGATCAGCCATCAAATAGATGACAACGAGGGGCAATACGGTCGCCTTCAGGTCAATGCCTTGTGTCTTGGCCAGGAAATCGGGTGCCCAGAAAAGGAAGAACCACCAAACCCAGTCAGTGAGGAAACGGGAGAAAAGAATGGCATAGGTCTGCTTGTAACGAAACAGTTCCCTCCAAGCCACGTGCGGCTGCTCTTCTTCGTCCTTGTCAGAATGGATATAGTCCAGTTCGGCCTGATTGACATGCTTATGCTTCCTGGGAGGCTGATAGACCAAAAGCCAGGCTATCACCCATATAAGACCGAGCGCACCCGTTATAACAAAAGCAGATCGCCATCCCCAGTTCAGGGTGATAGCCACCACAATGATTGGAGCAACAATAGCTCCTGTAGTAGAGCCGGAGTTGAAGATACCTGTAGCGAAGGCCCGTGCTTTCTTCGGGAACCATTCGGCAATGGTCTTCACTGCAGAGGGGAAGTTGCCGGCTTCACCAAATCCGAGGATGGCCCTTACGGCACTGAACCCTAGAACGCTGTTTACCATAGAATGGAGGATGGTACCAATGCTCCAAATAGTCACTGAGAAAACATAACCCCAGCGAAGTCCCATCTTGTCGATTAGTTTTCCGCAGGCCAGCATACCGAAGGCATAGGCTATTTGGAATGCGGTCACGATATGGCCGTAGTCCATTTCGCTCCAATGCAAATCGTCTTGGATATACGGTTTCAGCAGGCCGATAACCTGCCGGTCGATATAGTTAATGGTGGTAGCGAAAAACAGCAGCGCCACCATCACCCATCTCACGTTTGTCTTTTTGGAAGTGCTCATAAACGAATCGAAGAACTAGAAGGCTTCTGCAGCCCCTGCATCTACGGGCAGGAACACCCCATTCACATATTTTCCGGCAGGAGATACCAGATATAGGGCGGCATAACCGATATCTTCCGGGTCACCAAATGTACGAGTAGGGATGCGATCCAGAATCTTGGCTTTGCGGGGAGCATCGTTGTCGATAGCCTTATGCAGCATAGGCGTGTCAATCCATCCAGGAGCGATGGTGTTTACCCGGATTCCGCTGGTTGACAAATCTGCCACTAAGCTTCGCTGTAGTCCTAATATGGCTGATTTTGCTACTGTATAAGCTACTACTTGCTTCATACCCATGATGGCCGTCATGCTGCTAATGAGAACGATGGATCCGCTTTTACGCTCTGCCATTAGTTTGCCAAACTCACGGCAAAGGGCAAAAACGCTCATCACGTGAACATCGAGTACTTTAGCAAATTCCTCATCGGTCACTTCGAGTGCCCATTTCTTCAGATGAATACCGGCACAATTCACAAGGATGTCCACAGCGCCAATTTCTTCCACCAGTGCAGGAATCTCCTGAAGTTTCGTTACATCAAATGCCTTATAGGTACAGTTCCCGCCTATTTCCTTCTGGGCGGCAATCAGTTTTTCCTCGTTTCTGCCGATGATGACTACATCAGCACCAGCTTTCGTATAGGTTTTAGCAATGGCCATTCCCAGACCGCTGCCACCACCAGTGATGACAGCCTTTTTCCCGTCTAATCTAAATGCATTCATTATTTCTCTGTTTTACATAATTCCAAATTTGGCAAACGCCTCTACGGTGCTCATTCCTTCCTCCAGGGCTTGCTTCACCAGTTTTTCACCTCTGGCTTTTTCTATGGCCAGATTGAAAGCTTCTTCTTCTGCTTCCTTGGGCACAATGATGACACCGTCGAGATCGCCGAAGACAATGTCTCCCGGGTTTACGCGGATACCATTGAACTCAATAGGTAGTCGGTAGTCGAGAACTTTCCCGCGTGGTCCCTGGTCCTGGGCGTAAGTTCCCATGGAGAAGGTCGGGAAGTTCAGTCGGAGAATTTCTGGAGTATCGCGGGAGAATCCGTCAACCACAGCTCCTGCAGCCTTCAGTTTCAAGGCACGTGTACTCATCAGTCCACCCCAGAGGGCATAGCGCGGGGAAGAACCTGAGCAGATGTATACCTCGTTGGGCTGCAGACTGTCCAGAGCCTCAAACATAATACCGAAAGGCTTTTTCATCAAAGGAAGATGCGTCTCTTCTGCCTTTTCCACGAACACATCCGCTTCAAGCACGGGCATGGCGCGCCCTATAGTAACCATATCGCTTCTTAACGGTTTGATCTGGGGGGATAGAAATTGGTGGAGAAAGCCCATCTTGTCGAGAACATCTCCCACGAGTGCCGTAAACAGTTCTTTACGTGCAATAGCAAATAGCTCTTCATCATTTTTCCAAAGTGCCATATTGTTCTGTTTATTTAGTAGATAGAAAGGTTCTTGATGTAGTGTGCAAATATACACTAAATGCACGAAAACCGCAAATTATTTAGGGTAAAAAAATGTAGTGAGGAATATATTTATCGAAAACAAAAATTGCAGGACAAGCTATATGCCCTGCAATTATTCTTAAATGTTGATCCGATGTGGAATCAACGTTTTGAATGGTCTTTGGAAAAGTTGGTTCTTTTTTCGTTTACAGTGTTAACTCAACACCTAGTCCGAGAACTTTATTTGTGCGGGTGAACGAGTTCTTGCCTGCCGGAACGGTAAGGCCGAGGCCGCTCATGTTCTGCTCGGGCATGTCCATATCGTAATTCTCATAGTTGGTCTGGAAGTAGGCAGCGTTCACTTTTACCTTGTCGGTGACCTGATAGCCTACGCCGAGTCCGAAAGTCCAAGAGTTCACGACGAACGACATGTCGTTCATGTATGCATCGGAGAGTCCGTAGCGAGTGAACTGAACACCACCGCTCACCTGCAGTTTTTTCGTGACATCCCACTCAGCACCGGCCAGATACTCGTTGGTGTCGCCATCGAGGAGCTTTTCGCTGTGCTCATACCAGTGGGCCGACTTGTCGAAGAAGTGATGATAGCCCAGGTTCAGGCGAACGCCAGGAGTCATTTCCCACTGGGCGCCGAGGGCGAGCTGAGCGGGAGAGTCTTCAGGCACGCTCGTACCATTCACATACTTGTTTGTGGCAGAAATAACGGTGGCTTCCTTCAAGTCAGAATCGTTCTTCATGCGCATGCGAGTCTTGAACTCGTATTTGGCTGCGAAATTGAAGTTGCCGATCTTGTAATCAATACCGAGGACAGGAGCAATACCCCAACCCGACTGGTCGCTCTTCAAGTTCATGCCGTT
>CACZVX010000006.1 GCA_902784755.1 uncultured Prevotellaceae bacterium | reverse complement strand
CTATACGCTGCTGATGCTCGACCGTCAGTTGGAGATACTGAATGACATGTCTGGTCTTACCAAGGATACTTGGGACATGATGAAACTGCAGATGCAGTTGGGCCGTTATCGTTCTACCAGTGTACAGAGTGCTGAAGCCAGCCACTACAGCGTGCTGACACAGATAGAAGATATGAAGCGCCAGATTCGTGAAGTGGAGAATTCACTCTCATTGCTGATAGGCCAGCCTGCCCAGACCATCAAGCGCGGAAAACTCGCCGATCAGGTGTTACCTTCGCAGTTTGCAACAGGCGTAGGCATCCAGTTGTTGAAGAACCGTGCCGATGTGCATGCTGCTGAGATGGACTTGGCAAGCAGTTTCTATCCCAGTCTTACCATCAGTGGAACCGGTTCTTATACCAACAGTGGTGGCGGTATGATTGTGAATCCAGGAAAGATTCTCGCTTCCGCCGTGGCTTCGTTGGTGCAGCCCATCTTTATGAACGGAAAACTGACGGAGGGCCTGAAGATTTCCAAGGCTCAGTATGAGCAGGACTACAACACGTGGCAGAATGCTGTCCTCGCAGCTGGTAGCGAGGTCTCCAATGCCCTTGTGCAGTATAATGCCTACCAGAAGAAGAGCGAGCTGGATGCCCATCGTGTGGAAGTGCTGAAGAAGAACGTCGAGGACACCCGTGCCTTAGTTAGTTCATCTACCAGCACCTATCTCGAGGTTATTCAGGCTCAGAACTCGCTGCTCAATGCCGAGATTTCAAAAGTCACCGACGACTTCAACAAAATGCAGGCCGTAGTAAGTCTTTATCAGGCACTCGGTGGCGGTAGTAAATAGAAGACCCTCAAATTGATAAATTATGATCAGCGACAAAGCAATAATCAGTCCGAAAGCGAAGATTGGCAACAATGTGACCATCTATCCTTTCGTATATATAGAAGACGATGTGGAGATTGGTGACGACTGTGTCATCTATCCCTATGTTAGCGTGATGAACGGTACACGCATGGGGCGTGGCAACAAGATTCATCAGAATACCGTGCTGGGAGCCATTCCACAGGACTTCAGTTATCGCGGCGATGCCACGATACTTGTCATTGGTGATGAAAATATCATCCGTGAGAATGTGGTTATCAACCGCGCCACCTTCAAGGACGGTGAAACCCGTATTGGCAACCGCAACTTCATCATGGAAGGTGTTCATCTCTCTCATGATACCCATGTGGGCGATGGCTGCGTGTTTGGCTATGGCTCCAAGGTAGCCGGCGATACGGAGTTTGGTAACGGTGTGATTCTTTCTTCGAATGTGATTGTCAATCCGCAGGTACGTATTGGTAACGGCTCAATGCTCAGTAGCGGTTGCCGCGTCTCCAAGGATGTGCCTCCCTATATTGTGGCCAACGACAACCCTGTCCGTTACGGCGGACTTAATGCACAGGTGCTTACCGCACATGGTGTCGATGAAAAGGTCCAGAAGCATATTGCCAATGCCTACCGCTTGATTTTCCACGGACAGACCTCTGTGTTTGATGCCGTGATTCAGGTGAAAGAGCAAGTTCCCGATAGTCTGGAGATAAGCAATATCGTGAATTTCATCAGCAATACTAAATTAGGAATTATCGGAAAGATGTAAAATCATACCTATTTTTACACCGTGCGATGTGGGCGAGTCGTGAGACTCGTCCATTTTTTTTCATTAAAAACGGCTTTGCTTCAATGGCATTCTTACGTTGCTTCTATGGCAAAGAGACGTTGTTTCTACGGCAAAGAGACAATGCTTCTTTGGCAAAGAGACAAAGTGCCTCTTGTGGTGATTCGGAAATTAATAACTTGCTGTACAAGGAATGCCTAAGGCAAGGACACGGTCACGGATGTCATCGAGTTCCTCGTGGGTGGCTTTTAGCAGGCCTTGCGCTGGTGTTTCGCGGTCTATGGTATAGATCATCACCTGTTGTGGCGCTATCACTTTCACCGCATCAAGCCATGGGCCGACATATTCTTCACCGGTATTGTTGACGCTCTCCCCCTTATAAGAACCTTTCAGAAACATGGTCTGTATAATAACGTGGCCATTGAAACGCTTCAACCCTTCAATGACCTGATCCACTTGATACCATTCTCCTTCAGGACGGTCCACCTTATATATATAGGCAGCATCGATAGTGTCGAGTTTCTGTATATTATTGTCCACCTTCATCAAGGCATCGTGAATTTTCGGACGAGAGATGAGAGTGGCATTTGAAAGCACGCTGACCTTAGCATCAGGAAAATATTTGTTTCGCAAGCAGATGGTGTCTTCGATGATTTCCGGAAAATGAGGATTCGCCGTTGGTTCACCATTACCCGCAAAAGTGAGAACATCAGGATGAGGACCATTCTTCTGCATATCCTGAAGCTGGGCTTCGAGGGCTTTGGCCACTTCTTCACGGGTGGGCATCTTCTTTTTAGGATGATGATCGGCATTGAAGCCACATTCGCAATAAATGCAGTCGAAGGTACACACTTTGCCATCGGCAGGCAGCAGGTTGATGCCTAGCGAAACGCCTAAGCGCCGACTGTGAACAGGCCCGAAAATGGGCGAAGGATAGATAATCGTACTCATAATGTGGGTGCAAAGATAGTAAAAAGGTAAAAAAGTAAAAAGGTAAAAATTTAAAAAGAAGGGTGGGGGTGTTAATTTTGATTAAAAAGCTTGCAAAACGGGAGCTTGATTTTGTATCTTTGCATTACTTTAGGTATCATAGGACCAATTTGTAATGGCAAAGAAAAAGAAAAAGACCCGCAGCCATGGAGGCTTGCAGGTTGTAACATTATGTATAAGCACCGCCATGGTCCTTATTTTGTTGGGTATGGTGGTGTTCTCTGTGCTGACAGCACGCAATCTTTCTAATTACGTAAAAGAGAATCTTACGGTGACCCTGATGCTCTCGGAGGATATGACGAACCCCGAGGCTCAGAAACTCTGTGCTGATTTGAAAAAAAAGCGCTACATCTATAACCTGACTTATATCAGCAAAGAAGAAGTGCTGAAGGCGCAGACGAAAGAATTAGGTGCCGACCCCAGTGAGTTTGTGGGCGTGAATCCTTTTGTGGGCAGTGTGGAACTGCAACTGAAAGCCGATTTCGCCAACATTGACTCGCTGAAATGGATTGCCAAAGAACTGAAAAAGAATGCCCAGGTAACGGAGATTACCTATCCGCAAATGCTCATTGATTCGGTGAACAAGAATCTGAGGAAGATAAATATTGTGCTATTGATACTGGCTGTATTGCTGGCCATAGTATCCTTCTCCTTAATTAATAACAGTGTCAGATTGAGCGTTTATGCCCGCCGTTTCACGATTCGAACGATGAAACTGGTTGGTGCTTCTTGGGGTTTTATCCGCCGTCCTTTCCTCAAGCGAAGCATCACGATTGGCTTTATTGCCTCTATCATTGCATGTCTGGTGCTGGCTGGAGGCATATATGCACTGTGGTATTATGAGCCTGATGTGCTGATGGTGATTACATGGCAGGTGATGGTCATAACGGCAGCTTCTGTCTTTATTTTCGGACTGCTTATCACGCTGCTCTGTTCTTATGTGTCAGTTAATAAGTTCCTGCGTATGACAGCGGGCGATCTTTATAAAATTTAATCCGGGTATCCGGCTAAAAAATAAAACAATATGGAAGATAAGAAGAATTTGGCTTTTGGCAAGATGAATTTCATTTTGTTGGCTATCGGAATGGCTATTGTCATTTTAGGTTTTATCCTGATGAGCAGTAGCGGTTCCACAGAGCAGCAGTATAATCCTGAAATTTTCTCAGCCCTGCATATCAAGGTGGCTCCCTTAGTGACTTTCATAGGATTTGTGAGCATTATTGTTGCCATTATTTATAAGTCGAAAGATAAGGAAACCAACGAAAAGGCTGAATAATGACACTGCTTGAGACTATCATTATTGCCATTGTGGAGGGACTCACAGAGTTTCTTCCTGTTTCCTCAACAGGTCATATGATTATTACCCAGAATCTGCTGGGTGTGACGGAGCGAATGCAGGATGATCCCACCATGGCGGCTTTTGTGCATGCTTTTACATTTATCATCCAGTTTGGTGCCATCCTTTCTGTGGTCTGCCTTTATTGGAACCGCTTCTTTAAAATTGATCATACTCCAGCCCCCGAAGGTGCTTCTGTATTTGGAAAGCTGAAACATAAATTCTATTTCTATTGGTTGCTTATTGTGGGTGTTGTACCAGCTGTGGTTATCGGGTTATTGGCAAAGAAGTCTGGTCTGCTGGATTGGTTGCTCGATAGCGTTTTGGTTGTAGCCATTATGCTGGTGCTCGGTGGTATTTTCATGCTCTACTGCGATAAGATATTCAGCAAACCTGATGAGAAGTTGGAAGTGAACGAAAAACGAGCCTTCAATATCGGTTTGTTTCAGTGTATATCCGTGATTCCTGGTGTTTCACGTTCTATGGCAACCATTGTGGGAGGTATGGCGCAGGGATTGACCCGCCGCCGTGCTGCGGAGTTCTCTTTCTTCCTGGCCGTTCCTACTATGGCCGGTGCCACCGTGCTCGATCTCTTCGACCTGATGAAAGAGGGTGGGGCATGGGCAACCACGAGTAACATCACTATGCTCATCGTGGGTTGTGTGGTGGCCTTCATCGTGGCCTTACTGGCTATGAAATGGTTCGTGAACTTTGTGTCAAAATACGGATTCAAGGCCTTCGGTATCTATCGTATCATCGTCGGCCTGATCATCCTCGTCCTTATCTTTACAGGGCATTCACTCTCAATGGTTGACTGATGAATTTCAAGGAAGGAGTCATTTTAGGCATTAATAAGCCCTACAAAATGTCGAGTTTCGGCGCTTTGGCACATATCCGCTATGTGCTTTCCAAGCATCTGGGCTATAAGGTAAAGATAGGACATGCTGGAACACTTGACCCTTTGGCAACGGGAGTACTCATTCTTTGTACGGGAAGAGCAACTAAACAGATAGAAGAGCTGCAGAAACATACAAAAGAATATACCGCCACACTCCAACTTGGGGCAACAACCGTGAGCTACGATATGGAGCATCCTGTGAACCAGGAATATCCCACGGCTCATATTACCCGTAAGAAAGTGGAAGAGGTGCTGAAGCGGTTTGAAGGTGATATTGACCAAGTGCCACCAGCCTACAGCGCCTGTATGATAAAGGGTGATCGTGCTTATGAACTGATGCGTAAAGGCCAGAAAGTGGAGCTGCAGCCCAAACGTGTGCGTATAGATGAGATTGAACTTACCGACTTTGACCCCGAGAAGATGCAGATGAGCATTCGGGTGGTTTGTGGTAAAGGCACTTACATCCGTTCTTTAGCCCGCGACATCGGAGAGGCTTTGGATAGTGGGGCATATCTGACGGCTCTATGTCGGACAAAAGCTGGAGATGTTCGCATTGAAGACTGCCACACCTTTGACAACTTCAAGGAATGGTTGGAGAAACAAGAAATTGAAGACTTTCGTAAATCTGAAAATTGAAACATTATACATATGAAACTGTCACAATTCAAATTCCGTCTGCCTGAAGAGCAGATTGCGCTGAATCCTCCTTTGCATCGCGATGAATGCAAATTGATGGTGCTGCATCGTAAGTCACAGAAGATAGATATGTTCAGGACCGATGAGAACGGAGAGCCCTTAAAGGATAAAGAGGGCAATCCTGTTTTTCTCGATTTCCGTAATGTACTGGACTATTTTGACGAAGGGGATACATTTGTGTTTAATGATACGAAAGTCTTTCCTGCCCGTCTATATGGTACTAAGGAAAAGACTGATGCCAAAATTGAAGTGTTTCTGCTTCGCGAACTGAATGAGGAGATGCGTTTGTGGGATGTGCTTGTAGAGCCTGCCCGCAAAATCCGTATCGGTAATAAGTTGTTCTTCGATGACAGTGGTACGATGGTGGCAGAGGTTATTGACAATACAACCAGTCGTGGCCGTACGCTTCGTTTCCTTTATGACTGTCCACATGATGAATTTAAGCGTGAGCTTTATGCATTGGGTGAGGCTCCGCTGCCGCATTATATTGTGGACCGCCGTCCTGCTACAGAGGAAGACATGGATGACTTCCAATGTCTCTTTGCTAAGGAAGAAGGAGCTGTGACCGCTCCTGCCTCAGGTCTTCATTTCAGTCGTGAGATGTTGAAACGCATGGAAATCAAAGGCATCAACTTCGCTTATATCACACTCCATTGTGCTTTGGGTAACTTCCATGACATTGAAGTGGAAGATCTCACAAAGCATAAGATGGATTCTGAGCAGATGTTCGTTTCGAAGGAATGCTGTGATTTGGTGAACTCTACGAAGGCTGAAGGTCGTCACGTCTGTGTGGTAGGAACCAGTGTGGCTAAGGCTACAGAGACAGCCATGGGTACTGATAAATTGCTGAAGGAATATGAGGGATGGACTAATAAGTTTATCTTCCCGCCTTATGAATTTGGCATAGCCGACACGATGATAGCCAATTTCTATCATCCTTATTCTACCTTACTGATGGAGACAGCTGCCTTTGGTGGTTATGATCTCGTGATGAAGGGTTATGATTTGGCCGTGAAGAACGGTTATAAGTTCGGTTGCTATGGTGATGCCATGTTGATTTTAGACGACTAAACCTCTCCAGACCCCCACAAGGGGAGGAGGGCCTACGGAATATGATTATGCATACAGTATATTTATCTTTAGGCTCGAATCTCGGCAACAAACGGGAGAATATCCGTTTGGCGATAGAAAAAATAAGAGAGCTGGTTGGCGATGTAGTTCGCCAATCAGCTCTTTATGAAACAGAGCCATGGGGCTTTGAATCGGAGAATCAGTTTGTAAATGCGGCTGTGAAAGTGATGACGACACTCACTCCTATGCAAGTTCTTCGTACAACACAAAAAATAGAACGCACGCTCGGTCGTAAAGAAAAAACAGCCTCACATAACAGTGGAGAAAAGGCTTCATATAAAGACCGTCCCATCGATATCGACATTCTTCTTTATGACGACTGGGTGGTGGATGAGCCAGAACTAAAAATCCCCCATCCGTTGATGTGGATGAGGGATTTTGTAATGGTTCCTTTGCGTGAGATTATCGACGCAGACCCAGAGCCTTTACAATCGCACGATAACGATTGATATCGCGATCCTTCAGATAGTCAAGGAGAGCGCGGCGCTTACCAACGAGCATAGTCAGTGAACGGGCGGTCACATTGTCCTTGTGGTTTTTCTTCAGGTGCTCAGTCAGATGAGCAATGCGATAAGAGAAAAGGGCAATCTGGCTTTCAGCTGAACCAGTATCTGCTGCGTTACCATTGTGGCTGAACTTGCCGAAAATCTCTTCTTTCTTTTCTTTGTCTAAATACATGACTTTTAAATGATTAATGTTTTTTGCAATTACATCTTTCAGATGCCTGTCCGCCTTAATCACAACGGGTTTACATCGTCAAATGCATCGGATTTTCCGAAATGCGGGTGCAAAGGTAATAAGATTTCTAGAGATTAAGATAATGAGAAAATGAGAGAAGGCTACATTTATGGATTTTTAACTATCATAAATTAAAAAACCGCAACACTCCATCTTCTCATTTTCTCTATTTACTTCAAAACTCCGAGCTCTTTGCCTACTTTTATGAAAGCGGCAATGCACTTGTCGAGTTGTTCGCGGTTGTGTCCTGCCGAAATCTGTACGCGGATACGTGCCTGTCCCTTTGGTACGACAGGGTAATAGAAGCCAGTCACGTAGATGCCTTCTTCCTGTAGTTTGGCGGCATATACCTGTGATAGTTTGGCATCATAGAGCATCACAGCACAGATAGCACTCTGTGTGGGCTTGATATCAAAACCTGCTGCCATCATCTTGTCGCGGAAGTAGTTCACATTCTCCACAAGTTTGTCGTGTATTTCGTCGCTTTCCTTAAGCATTTTGAAAACCTCCAGACTGGCACCAATGATACAAGGAGCTAGTGAATTGGAGAAAAGATAAGGACGGCTGCGCTGGCGCAACAAGTCGATGATTTCTTTGCGTCCTGTAGTGAATCCGCCTAAAGCACCACCAAATGATTTTCCCAATGTACCTGTATAAATGTCAACACGTCCATAAGTGTTGAAGAACTCGCTTACACCGTGTCCTGTCTTTCCTACTACACCTGCAGAGTGGCTTTCGTCCACCATTACCAATGCATCGTATTTTTCTGCTAAGTCACAAATCTTGTCCATAGGTGCAACATTGCCGTCCATCGAGAATACACCATCGGTTACAATGATGCGAAAACGCTGTTCCTGAGCAGCTTGCAATTGTTTCTCCAAATCCTCCATGTCTGCATTTTGATAACGATAGCGCTTGGCTTTGCAAAGACGCACACCGTCGATAATGGAAGCATGGTTCAGCGCATCGCTGATGATGGCATCCTCTTCTGTGAACAATGGTTCAAAAACGCCACCGTTTGCATCGAAGCAGGCAGCATAGAGAATGGTATCCTCTGTCTTGAAATACTCTGAGATGGCTGCTTCCAGTTGCTTGTGGATATCTTGTGTACCACAAATAAAACGTACTGATGACATACCGAATCCACGCTCATCCATCATACGTTTGGCACCTTCTATCAGCCGCGGGTGGTCTGACAGGCCTAGATAATTGTTGGCGCAGAAGTTCAGTACTTCCTTTCCTTTCACTGTAATAGCAGCTCTTTGTGGGCTCTCAATGAGACGTTCTTCCTTGTAGAGTCCTGCTTCTTTAATCTCTGCCAATGTCTGGCTGAGGTGTTCTTTTAATTTTCCGTACATAATATTAGTGATTTTAGATTCTAATAGGCAAAGGCGGCCTGTAAGACTCGTCTTCGTTACTTTCATGCAAAGTAACTAATTATTCCCGACACTTTTATATTCTCTAATGTTATTTTTCATTAAATATCGATTTATTATTCATTTTTTATTCCTCAATGCTGTAGTAGATGCCGAAAATTTGCACTATATTTGCATCGTGAAACAAAGGTGATAAAACCGTTGCAAATGAATCTTACTATCAACACTATCTTTTAAGCTTATAATATTGGAACAACATGAATAATATCCTGGTCATTGGATCTACGGGACAGATAGGTTCCGAACTGACCCGCGAATTACGTCGTGTCTATGGTGGAAGCCATGTAGTAGCAGGTTATATCAAGGGTGCTGAGCCCCATGGGGAGTTGTTGGAAAGTGGACCCTCGACTTTAGCTGACGTTACTGATGCTCAGCTGATAGCAGATGCTGTTAAGCGTTATGATATTGATGCAATCTACAATCTTGCTGCCCTGCTTTCTGTTGTCGCTGAATCTAAGCCGCGCTTGGCATGGAAGATCGGTATCGATGGACTTTGGAATATCCTCGATGTGGCTCGCGAACATCACTGTCAGGTGTTCACTCCGAGTTCGATTGGTTCTTTCGGATTTTCCACTCCTCATGATGATACCCCGCAGGACACCATCCAGCGTCCGCAGACCATCTATGGCGTCTCTAAAGTTACCACCGAATTGCTTTCCGACTATTTCTTCCATAAATATGGCGTCGATACCCGTTCCGTGCGTTTCCCTGGCATTATCTCCTATGTGACTCCTCCAGGTGGTGGCACAACCGACTATGCCGTTGATATTTTCTATTATGCTGTCAGGGGAGAGCGTTTTATTTGTCCCATTGCACAAGGAACTAAGATGGATATGATGTATATGCCCGACGCTCTCCGTGCATCCATAATGCTGATGGAAGCAGACCCTTCACGACTCCGTCATAGAAATAGTTTCAATATAGCTTCCATGAGTTTTGCTCCTGAAACAATATATGCTGAAATCCGCAAGCACAAGCCCCAGTTTGAGATGGTCTACGAAGTGGATCCTCTCAAGGAGGACATTGCACAGAGCTGGCCAAACAAATTGGATGATAGTTGCGCTCGTGAAGAATGGGATTGGTGCCCTACTTACGATATCCATAGCATGACAGTCGACATGTTGGAAAAGCTGAGTGCCAAACTCTGTCGCTAAGCAAATAAAGGCAATTTATTTTGTATTGTCATTGATTTGGGGTCCCTTTGAACAAGATACTCCATCTCGGAATAAAAAATAAATAGATTTTTTTTGTTCTCCGCTCGATTTTACGTACCTTTGCAGAAATTTTCCGCAAAGGTACTTTTTATATTATATGAAGGACATTCGTAACATTGCAATTATTGCTCACGTTGACCATGGTAAGACGACCCTGGTAGACAAGATGATGCTGGCAGGACACCTGTTCCGTGACGGACAGAATCTCAGCGACCAAGTTTTGGATAACAATGACCTCGAACGTGAGCGGGGTATCACTATTCTCTCGAAGAACGTTTCAATTAACTATAAGGGAACGAAGATTAATATTATCGACACTCCGGGACACTCAGATTTTGGTGGTGAGGTGGAGCGTGTGCTCAATATGGCCGATGGTTGTCTGCTCTTGGTGGATGCTTTTGAGGGTCCAATGCCCCAGACTCGTTTCGTATTGCAAAAGGCTCTGGAAATTGGACTGAAGCCTATTGTCGTTGTTAATAAGGTGGATAAGCCCAATTGCCGACCGGAAGAGGTTTACGAAATGGTGTTCGACTTGATGTTTTCTCTCAACGCAACAGAAGACCAGTTGGATTTCCCTGTAGTGTATGGTTCAGCTAAGAATGGTTGGATGGGTGAGGATTATAATACGCCTACTGGCGATATCACATATCTGCTTGATAAGATTATTGAGGTGATTCCTGCTCCAGAGCAGTTAGATGGTACTCCACAGATGTTGATCACTAGTCTTGACTACAGTAGTTATACGGGTCGTATTGCTGTGGGGCGTGTGCATCGTGGCACACTTACCAATGGTATGAACGTGACTATCGCTCATCGCGATGGCTCAATGGAGAAGACCCGCATTAAGGAACTCCACACTTTCGAGGGTATGGGGCATGTAAAGACAGATTCAGTAAGCTCTGGTGATATCTGTGCCGTAATCGGTCTGGAAAAGTTTGAGATTGGCGATACCATTTGTGACTTCGAGAATCCCGAGGCATTGCCTCCTATAGCCATCGATGAACCAACTATGTCGATGCTTTTCACTATTAATGATTCTCCTTTCTTTGGTAAGGAAGGAAAGTTCTGCACCAGTCGTCACATTAATGACCGTTTGGAGAGAGAACTTGAGAAGAATCTGGCCTTGCGTGTGACACCTTTTGAGAATTCTACTGATTCATGGATTGTCAGCGGTCGTGGCGTGCTTCATCTTTCCGTACTGATTGAGACTATGCGCCGCGAGGGTTATGAATTGCAGGTGGGGCAGCCGCAGGTTATTTACAAAGAGATTAACGGACAGAAGTGTGAACCCATTGAGGAACTCACCATTAACGTGCCTGACGAATTCGCTTCTAAAATGATTGACATGGTGACTCGTCGAAAGGGTGAAGTGACTTCAATGGAAAGTCAAGGTGAGCGTACTAATATTGAGTTCGATGTTCCTTCGCGTGGTATTATTGGTCTGCGTACAAACGTACTGACTGCATCTCAGGGTGAGGCTATTATGGCTCACCGTTTCAAGGAGTATCAGCCTTACAAGGGTGATATTATGCGCCGCGTAAATGGTTCGATGATTGCTTTGGAAACGGGCAATGCCTATGCTTATGCCATTGACAAACTGCAGGATCGTGGTAAGTTCTTCATCGATCCAGGAGAAGATGTCTATTATGGTGAAGTCGTTGGAGAACATGTTCATGATAATGATCTTGTGGTGAACGTTTGCAAGGCCAAGCAATTGACAAATGTGCGTGCCTCGGGTTCAGACGACAAGGCTCGTATCATTCCAAAGACTGTGATGTCTCTTGAGGAGTGTTTAGAGTATATAAAGGAAGACGAGTACGTAGAGGTGACTCCTAAATCGATGCGTATGCGCAAAATCATACTCGACCACGACCAGCGTAAAAAGGCAAATAAGAGTTAGACACTTGAAGCCAATTGATAAAGAAATACTTCATATAGCCTTGCCCAGCATCGTGAGCAATATCACTGTTCCGTTGCTGGGCTTGGTGGATGTTGCCATTACGGGGCATCTGGGTGCCGCGTCTTATATAGGCGCAATTGCCTTAGGCGGCATGATATTCAATCTGGTATATTGGATTTTCGGTTTCCTCCGCATGGGCACCAGCGGCCTGACAGCACAAGCTTATGGAAAAAACCAAAGCTTCTCTAAATCGCCCCTTGAGGGGGCTGTAAATACCTCAGAAATTCCCTCAATGGGGGATTTAGGGGGACCTCTTCTCTGGCTTTTGCGTTCGCAGATTATTGGGTTGGGTATTGCGCTTGCTCTCTTGATACTCCAGGTTCCCATTCGTGAATTAGCTTTGCTGATTATGCAGCCTTCTGAGGAAGTACGGGCTTTCACCGTCACCTATTTTAATATATGTATCTGGGGCGCGCCTGCCACATTGGGTCTTTTCGGATTGAATGGTTGGTTTATCGGTATGCAGAACTCACGTATTCCGATGATGATTGCCATCACTCAAAATGTGGTTAACATTGTTGCTTCCCTTTGTTTTGTTTTTGGTTTGGGAATGAAAGTGGAAGGCGTGGCTTTGGGAACCTTTATCGCACAGTGGTGTGGCTTCTTGATGGGAGCTCTGCTCTGCTTGCGATTTAATAAGAAGAATAACAATACCTTCAGGATATCAGGGAAGATTTTTGAGCGTGAGGCTATGTTACGATTCTTTTCAGTGAATCGTGACATTTTTTTCCGTACCATCTGCATGGTTTGTGTGATGATGTTTTTCACGTCGGCAGGATCTTGGCAGGGAGAAGTCATCCTGGCTGTTAATACATTGTTGATGCAACTCTATTTGCTGGTAAGTTACATTATGGATGGGTTCGCTAATGCCGGGGAAGCTTTGAGTGGGAAATACTTTGGCGCTGGTAATAAACTAGCACTTCATGACACAATTTATCGTCTGTTCTTTTGGGGATTTCTGATGGTTTTGGCCTTTACTGTGGTCTATGTGTTGGGAGGAAAGCCCTTCCTGGGCTTGTTGACCAATGAACCATCGGTGGTAGCTGCCTCTTCTGATTATGTTTGGTGGGCATACATCATACCTTTTGTCAGTACAAGTGCTTTCATGTGGGATGGAATCTTCATCGGGCTGACGGCATCTAGACAGATGTTTCAGTCCATGCTAGTGGCTTCCATCACCTTCTTCATACTTTATTATCTGTTTCACACAACTTTTGGCAACCACGGTTTGTGGCTGGCTTTCTTGGGCTTTTTGTTCGTAAGGGGAGTGGTTCAAACCATCTTATACAGGATAGATAAGATTGGCTTCGGTCATACAGTTTAGGACCTCTTCCAGAAAAATTTTTGCTTCACGTTTGGCATCAGGCAGATCCATGAAAGAATAATTGCCACAGTCACGGGGTGTCGCTCCAGGAACATTCCCTTCGAAATCTGCAATAAACTGGAAAGTTTGTTTCATCAGTTCCACGATATCTTTCGATTCATAGTCGCCACGGAGCAAGAGATAATTGCCTGTTAGGCACCCCATAGGTCCCCAATAGATGACGCGGTCTTTCCATGCCTCATTGTTTCGCAGATAGGTTGCGGCTAAATGTTCCATAGCGTGAATGGCGCGACCCGTGATAGCTGGTTCCCGATTTGGTTCTTTCATCCGTATGTCGAAAGTCGTGACCACTTCTCCACCCACTAGATCTTTTCGGGAGACATATATCCCTCTCAGCAACTTCTCATGATTGATGGTAAAACTGGGAATCTTTTTCATTATGTTTTGTTGTTTACAAACTTTCAATAAAAGCTTTGGTAACTTGGAAAGAGTTTTCTGCAATGGTTGCCCAGAAGTCATGATACATAGATGCATTGGTATCACGTAAGGGAATATCGCTGATAACACGGAAGGAGATGAACGGTACCTTGAATCTGAAACATGTCTGTGCAATGGCAGCCGATTCCATGTCTACCGCCTTTGCATCTGGGAAATGTCCGATAATCTCTCGCATTTTATCCTTGGAATCCACAAACCAGTCACCGGTAACGATAAGGCCCTCGTGAAGCGATATGTGATGAGTGGATAATGATAAGTTACGTGCTTTTTCCAAAAGTATCGGATCGGCTTGGTAGCGGGCAGGCATTCCCTGGACTTGACCGTAAACAGTAGATCCGTCAATGGCTGTTCCACAATAGACGTCGTGATAACACACCTCATTGCCAACTACCACATCCTGTACGTTGATGCCATCTCCGTTTCCTCCTGCACAGCCGCTGGAGATTATCACATCGGGTTGGTATTTTCGAATCATTTCTGAAGCACCAATGGCAGCATTCACCTTACCGATGCCACATTTTTCAACGATAATGTTCTCGTTATTGAACAGATGTTGCAGTTGTCGCAACTCTTTGTCCATGGCTACAATAACTCCAATTTTCATGTTTCTGGGAATCCTATTTCTCTGCAAAAATACGAAATAATCTTCATTCTTACATCTTCATTCTTCATTTTTTATTATCTTTGCAGAAAATTTTCAATTACGCATCATGAAAACTCTTAAAAAGATTCTTCCAGAAGTTCTCGTCATCGTGTTTTTCGCTGTGATTTCTTTCGCTTATTTCTTCCCGGCTGATATTGAGGGGAAAATATTGTTCCGGCATGACTCATCTGCTGGTGTGGGTGCAGGTCAGGAACAGTCACAGTATAAAGAACGTACTGGAAAGATGACACGTTGGACAAACTCTTTGTTCAGTGGTATGCCAACCTATCAGATGGCACCGTCTTATAAGAGTTCAGATACGTTGGGAGTTGCCATGAAAGCCTACCATTTGTGGTTGCCAGAGAATGTGTGGTATGTCTTTGTCTATCTTTTAGGATTTTACATTTTGATGCGTGCCTTTGATTTCCGCCGTTGGATGGCGGCTTTGGGTGCCATCATTTGGGCTTTCTCCAGTTATTTCTTCATCATCATCGCTGCTGGACATATTTGGAAGGTCTGGGCTCTGGCTTACTTGCCACCTATGATAGCGGGTGTGGTGCTGGCCTATCGGGGTAAATACCTATGGGGACTTCTTGTGACGGCTGTTTTTGCTGCCTTCGAAGTAAATGCCAACCACGTGCAGATGACCTATTATTTTCTGTTCCCCATTTTCTTCATGATTGTAGCCTATCTTGTGGAGGCTATTAGGGAGAAGAAAATTTGCCACTTCCTGAAAGCAACGGCTATCTGTGCGGTTGGTGCACTAATCGGTATATCCTTGAATATTTCCAACCTCTATCATACGTGGCAATATGGACAGGAATCCATGCGCGGTAAGAGTGAACTGGTGAAAAAGAATTCTGCAAATCAGACGAATAGCGGACTGGATCGTGACTATATCACACAATGGAGTTATGGCATCGGTGAGACTTGGACACTGTTGGTTCCCAATACGAAGGGCGGAGCTACCATTCCTCTGAGTGAAAGCAAGACTGCCATGGCTAAGGCCGATCCGCAATTTGAACAAATCTATCAGCAGTTGGGTCAATATTGGGGGGATCAGCCGATGACTGCAGGCCCTGTATATGTGGGCGCCTTCGTTTTGATGCTTTTCATCCTTGGACTCTTTATTGTCAAAGGGCCGATGAAGTGGGCTTTGTTGGCAGCTACCATTCTGAGTATTCTACTCTCATGGGGAAAGAACTTTATGCCATTGACCGACTTCTTTATCGACTATGTGCCGATGTACTCAAAGTTCCGAACGGTAGCTTCTATCCTTGTAATTGCCGAATTTACGATTCCCTTACTGGCCATGTTGGCTCTGAAGGAGATTGTTGATGCCAAGCTACCTGTGTACAAGACTCGGAAATATCTTTGGATAAGCTTTGCCCTCACAGGAGGTGTCGCCTTACTTTTCGCACTGATGCCATCTGTATTCTTCAGCAGTTTTGTCTCTGCTCAGGAAGCTCAGGCCCTTCAGCAATTACCTCAGGAATATGTGGGTCCGATTATGAATAATCTGACCGAGATGCGCAAGGCTGTATTTACAGCGGATGCTTGGCGTTCTTTCTTCATCATCTGTATCGGTATGCTCTGCCTTTTGCTCTATCAGTTTAAGAAACTTCGCAAGGAATATATGATTGGAGCCATCATCGTTCTTTGTCTGGTGGATATGTGGCAGGTGAACAAGCGCTATCTCAACAATGATATGTTTGTACCTAAGAGTGAGCGTGAAGCAGCCCAGCCATTGACGAAGGCAGATGAGTTTATCCTGCAAGATAAGAGCGATTGTGGAAATTATCGCGTACTAAACCTCTCAAAGAGTACTTTCAATGAGAATGAGACCAGCTATTATCATAAGAGTATTGGCGGTTATCATGCTGCCAAGCTGCGTCGTTATCAGGAACTCATAGATGCGTATATTGCTCCGGAGATTAATCCACTAATGAATGCGGTTGCAGAAGCACAAGGGGATATGACAGCCATTAAGGGCGACAGTATTTGGCCTGTGCTGAATATGCTGAATATGCGTTATGCAATCATTCCTTTACAGAATGGTGAGACGGCGCCTCTGAAAAACCAATATGCCCAGGGTAATGCTTGGTTTGTGGATCAACTTACCTATGTGGACAATGCCAATCAGGAACTTGCTGCTTTAGGTAAGATGGATCTCCGACATGAGGCTGTGGCTGACAAGAAGTTCCAGAAACAGTTAGGGCAGGCGGTCGCTCAGGATTATAACAACGTATCGGTGAATTTGATTGCATACGAGCCAAATGAACTGAAATACGATGTGAAATCAGCAAAGGGTGGCGTCTTGGTGTTCTCTGAGATTTATTATCCAGGATGGACTGCAACTGTGGATGGTCAGCCCGTAGATGTGGGGCGTGTTAATTATGTGCTTCGTGCCTTGCAACTAAAGCCAGGTAATCACCAGGTTGTGCTCCAGTTTATGCCTAAGAGTGTGGACACGACGGAAACCATTGCCTATATTGCTTATGGCGTCTTGTTGTTGGTCATCCTGCTTGTTGTCTATTTGGAATGGAAAAAACGTAGGGAATGATTAAGAAACTGCTCTCACTGCCGCCTAATCTTGTTGGATGTTTCCATGAGATAACAGGGCTTTCCCAGAATGAATATTTCTGCACCAATGATCCTGTCGGACATAAGTTAGGGTCGGGTGGGGGAACAGCATGGTTACTGCAGCAAGCCTATCTAAGTGAAGAATGTAAAATGGAGAGTGAGGAATCTTCATTTAAAGAATGGATGTCTCACGAGAAGCGTATATTGCTACATGCTGGAGGACAGAGTAGGCGATTGCCTTCTTATGCACCATCGGGCAAGATCCTAACACCTCTTCCTGTTTTTCGCTGGGAGCGTGGACAACGTTTGTCACAAGACCTTCTTTCCCTGCAGGTCCCTCTCTATGAGCAGATCATGGATATAGTACCTGAAAATATTCATACGATGGTAGTAAGTGGTGATGTCTATATCCGTGCTACGCAACCTCTCCAGCCGGTTCCAGAAGCCGATGTGGTTTGTTATGGTCTCTGGTTAGGACCCGAAATTGCGAAGGACCATGGCGTCTTCGTTTCTTCACGCCAGCATCCTCAGGAGATGAAATGCATGTTGCAAAAACCGAGTATGGAGACATTGAGCGGTTTGCTCAACGATCATTTCTACCTAACGGATATTGGAATCTGGCTTCTTTCCGACCATGCTGTGGAACTGCTGATGAAACGAGCAGTGCAAAATAACGCCCAAGAGGGTAACCATAATTCGCCATTTTCCATTCTCCATCCCCTATTAAGAGAATACGATCTTTATGGCGAATTTGGTTTGGCTTTAGGCACTCATCCTACAATAGAAGATCCTGAATTGGCACAGTTGAAGGTTGTCGTGTTACCTCTGGCTGGTGGCGAGTTCTATCATTTCGGAACCTCCCGTGAGCTTATATCTTCAATGGTTACTATCCAAAACTTAGAGAACGACCAGCGTAAGATTATGCATCATTCCCGCAAGCCGCATCCTGCTATGTTTGTGCAGAATGCCGTTACTGAGAATTCCCTTACAGCTGAAAACACGAATGTATGGATAGAGAACAGTTATATAGGAAGACATTGGCATCTTTCTCATGATCATATCATAACAGGTGTTCCCGAAAATGATTTCCACCTCAAGTTGAATCCAGGCCAGTGTGTGGATGTGGTTCCCATTGGTGACAGCTCTTGGGCAGTGCGTTGCTATCATATAGATGATAAATTCTCAGGAAAAGATCAGCAGGAAAAACGTTTCCCAGTTGTGAACAGCGTGGAGGAAATAGGTTTTATCTTAGAGAGGAGAGGAGAGAGAATAAAGGAGAGAGAATTCTCTCAGGAAAAGAATAAACTTCAAGCAGATAAGAACGTAGAGAAAGAGTCTCTCCCCTCACCATATTTGTCTGCTGAGAACATATCCAACCAAGCCAATATGCATCGTTTGGTAGCACAACGACGTGACTTCCGCAAAAAGAACTGGCCTTTGTTAGCGGAGAATTGGCAGCATAGTGTTTTCTATCAAGTGGACTTGGAAGATGCGGCTCGCGAATATCGTGAGATGAATATTCCTATGCCTAGTGAGTTGCCTACAGATGCTCCGTTAATGACGCGCATCCATGATGCGATGTTCCGTGATGATTCTACGAAAGCATTTTCTTTGTTACAACAGGGACTTACACAACAAGTACTTGCGGAAAAACAAACGCCGCGCATGTCGGTATATAGCGATCAGATTGTATGGGGACGTTCCCCTGTCCGAATTGATATCGCTGGAGGTTGGAGTGATACTCCACCGTATTGTTTGATGGAGGGAGGAAATGTCGTGAACCTTGCTATCGAATTGAATGGACAGCCACCCCTTCATGCTTATGTCCGTCCATGTCGTGAACCTCATATTATTCTTCGTAGCATCGATCTCGGAGCAATGGAGCAAGTAAGTACTTATGAGGAATTGGCTGACTACCACCATGTAGGTAGTCCATTCTCAATTCCCAAAGCGGCACTTGTGTTGGCAGGTTTCCAGCCAGGTTTTTCTTCAGAGCGTTATGATACACTCGAGCATCAGTTGCAAGCCTTTGGTTGTGGAATAGAACTTACCTTGCTCTCAGCCATTCCAGCGGGTAGTGGCTTAGGCACAAGCAGTGTCCTTGCTTCTACGGTCCTGGGAGCACTAAATGATTTTTGCGGACTGGCGTGGGATAAGAATGAAATAGGTCATCGTACGCTGGTTTTGGAACAACTGCTTACCACAGGTGGAGGTTGGCAGGATCAGTTCGGTGGTATTCTACAGGGCGTCAAGCTATTGCAGACTGAACGTGGCTTTGAGCAGAATCCAACGGTGCGATGGTTGCCTAATGATCTCTTCACTCAACCGGAATACCAGCAATGCCACCTATTATATTATACAGGAATCACACGAACAGCCAAGAAAATCCTAGCAGAGATAGTACGCCGTATGTTTCTTAATCAGAGTGATGAATTAAGACTGCTCCGTGAAATGAAGCAGCATGCCATGGATATGTATGAAGCTATTCAACGTGCTGATTTTCGACAGATGGGTATTCTTGTTAGAAAAACGTGGCAGCAAAACCAATCTATTGATAGTGGCACCAATCCTGAAGAAGTGGAAGCTATCACACGGCAGATTGATGATTTCTGTCTGGGATATAAGTTGGGCGGTGCTGGTGGTGGCGGTTATCTTTATATGGTAGCCAAAGACCCCGAAGCTGCTGCGCGCATAAAAAAGACACTTCAGCAGTATCGTCCCAATGCCAATGCACGTTTTGTGGAAATGTCATTGAGCACGCAAGGATTGCAAGTAAGTCGTAGTTAAAGGAAGCCCTACTCAAACCCTTTCGGCTTAGGGAGGGCTTTATAAAAAAATGATACGGAAATGAATAATAAAGATGATAGTCAATCTGAATCTCTCCCTAAGCAGGGAGGACAAGGATGGGTCTATAAATACCCCCATCCGGCAGTAACGGCTGATTGCATTGTCTTTACCAGTGACAATAAAGTTCTGCTGATTCAGCGCAAGAATGAACCATGTAAAGGACAGTGGGCATTCCCAGGCGGTTTTATGAATATTGATGAGACAGCGGAAACAGCTGCTGTGCGTGAACTCAAGGAAGAGACGGGCATTGAACTTACTGAAACAGAAATCTTTCAAGTAGGAGCCTATACTACGGTTGACCGCGATCCCCGAGAACGTGTTATTACCATTGCCTATTTTGCAGAGATAGAGAAATCAGTGAAAGTCCATGGGGCCGATGATGCCTCCTGTGCTCGTTGGTTTTCACTCGATGCACTTCCTGAGTTAGCTTTTGACCATGCGGAAATCCTGATGGATGCCCGTCTTATCTGGAAAGGTGAAGAGTAGGGGAAAGGATTCATCATATGGAATTCAGAACAAGAGTTGAGATAGAAAAACCTTCTTGGCAAATAGCACCTGCAGAATCTATGCTTTTTGTGGGCTCATGCTTTGCAGATCAAATCGGCCAGCGTTTCGCAGAAGAGGAATTCCCTGTTACAGTGAATCCTTACGGTGTGATGTACAATCCTGCCAGTATCCTCCATACGCTTCAGCGTTTAGAGGAGAGAGAAGAGAGGAGAGAGGGAAGAGAATACTCTCAAGAAAAGAAAACTATCCTGGAAGACGTACGCGGAGAAAAGAAATCTCTCTCCTCTTTCCTCTTTCCTCTCTCCTCTCTCTCTTTAGTGGTTCTGACACTCGGTACAAACCATATTTATGTAGAAAAGGATACGGGAAAGATTGTGGATAATTGTCAGAAGCGTCCTCAGTCTCTTTTTGAAGAACGGGAGCTCACAGTCAATGATTGTGCCGACTATCTGAAGCAATCCATTACTTTATTGCGCCAATGGAATCCATCGATGAAGGTTATCCTTACTGTTAGTCCTATCCGTTATCAGAAGTATGGTTTTCATCGCAGTCAACTTTCAAAAGCTGTTCTTCTGCTGGCTATTGATAAACTGTTGGCTGATAATTCCAGTCTTAATGCCTCACTTTATTATTTTCCTGCCTACGAAATTGTGAACGATGAGTTGCGCGACTATCGTTTTTATAATCCTGATATGATGCATCCCACAGCTCAGACGGTCGAATATATCTGGCAAAGATTAGTAGAGACATGTTTTTCTGATACTGCTAAACGGTATCTTGAGGAATGGCAGCCACTGAAAAGGGCAATAGCCCATAGGCCTTTTAATCCAGATAGCCAGGAGTATCAGCAGTTTCTGCAAAAGACCCAAGACCAACTGAAGGCCTTTAAAACCAAATGGAAAGTTCCCTTCTGTAGTTAATTACTCTACATGTTGCTAAATTATCTACATTTCAACACGCTTTGTAGTTAATAATTTCTTACCTTTGCACAATTCTTTATGATATGAATACTTTTGGGTTGCCTTATTATTAGGCTGTTATTACACACACATCCAACATAATAAAAACAGATTAGAGAGAGATGGTTCACATCGGACAATGTATACGTTTAAAAGTAGAAGAACAAGGCAAGACCACTGTTTGGCTTGCCCGAGAACTTGGGTGTCACCGAACAAATATTTATAATATATATGACAAGATGACTATCGACACAGGTGTTCTCTTTCGTATTAGTAAGATTCTTGATTTTGATTTCTTCAGTCTCTATTCTGAGGATATAAAGACAAAATCAAATGATGTAATAGGATGAAATCGTGATTTGGCGATACTTTCATCTGGCAGAAAGAAACCAACACAATGATTAATATATGTTCAGTTCCCTCAGCATTCTCTACAGAGTGTTTGAGGGAATTTTTATGCCCTTTTTTCTTGCCTGCTTTAATTAGGCCCTAATCACTCTTCAAATTTGTCATTTTTGGATTGTAATTAGGCCCTAATCACTACTCAAAAATGAAAGAGAATTTTTGGGGTTTTATTTGGAAGATTCGAAAACAAAATGTACTTTTGCATTATGAATTACACAATAGAAAAAGTAACAACCTTAATCGGAGCACACCGCTATGGCGACGCGCCTTCGAACGTTGGCTTCCTGCTGACAGACAGCCGAAGTCTTTGTTTCCCTGAAGAAACACTCTTCTTTGCCCTGAAGAGTGAAAGAAACGATGGTCACCGGTATATAGATGACTTATATCGTCGCGGAGTGCGTAACTTCGTTGTGGAAAAAGTACCTGAAAGTTATGCGCTGAAATACCCAGACGGCAATTTTCTGAAGGTGTTACATCCGCTGGAAGCATTGCAGCGTTTGGCAGAACGCCATCGCGATGAAATTCGGATACCTGTCGTAGGCATTACGGGCTCAAATGGAAAGACAATCGTAAAAGAATGGCTTTATCAGATTCTTTCCGGAGTTAATGATCAGTCTTCTCATCATACTCAGCAATTGGCTGTTGTCCGTTCTCCCCGTTCCTATAACTCCCAGATAGGTGTGCCGCTCTCTGTCTGGCTGCTTCAGGAACATACACAGGTGGGAATCTTCGAGGCAGGTATTAGCAAACCTGATGAGATGAATGCTCTGCGGGATATTATACAGCCGACAATTGGTGTCATTACCAATATCGGAACTGCCCATCAGGAAAACTTCGATTCTGTAGATACCAAATGTCAAGAGAAACTGAAGCTGTTCCATGATGCAGAAGTAGTGTTCTATCCTGCAAATGATTCCGTGATTACCCGGCATATCGGTGAGCTGAAAAGCAAGACGATAGCCTATCAGCCTTGGGAAGGTGAGCTGCCGTTTATCGATCGAGCCTCTAAAGAAAATGCCGGGGCTTGTGCTGCAGTTGCAAAGTATTTGGGTCTAAATGATGAATTGATTTCTGAACGGCTTAAGCATCTTGAACCTGTTGCTATGCGGCTAGAGGTAAAGGAAGGTCAGCGTGGTTGTACACTTATCAACGACTCTTATAACTCAGATATTAATTCTCTGGACATCGCTCTTGACTTCATGAATCGCCGTCCTGAACAGAAAGGAAGGAAACGGACACTTATCCTGAGTGATATTTACCAAAGTGGAATGACACCAGAGACTCTATATAGAGAGGTGTCGGTGCTCTGCGAGAAGCGTGGAGTGGAGAAGTTCATTGGTATTGGCCCTCAGATTAAGTCAGAAGCCAATCAGATTAATATTTTCGAAAAATACTTTTTTGAAAGTTGCGAAGAATTCATTGACAGTATAGTTTTTAACAATCTTCGCAATGAGGTTGTTTTGATTAAAGGCGCCCGCCCCTTTGGTTTTGATCATTTGACGGAATTGCTTGAGCAGAAGGTTCATGAGACCATTCTGGAAGTGAATCTCAATGCATTGGTAGATAATCTGAACTTCTACCGTTCGTTCATGAAACCTGAGACGAAAATTGTCTGTATGGTAAAGGCCGATGCTTATGGTGCAGGAGCTGTAGAGGTAGCCAAGACGTTGCAAGATCATCGGGTGGATTATCTGGCTGTGGCTGTTGCCGATGAGGGTGTTACTCTGCGTAAGGCTGGGATTACACAGAATATTATGATTATGAATCCCGAGATGACCTCGTTTAAGACTATGTTCGAATACGAACTAGAACCCGAGGTTTACAGTTTCCGTTTATTAGATGCTCTCATTAAGGCTGCTCGCAAGGAAGGCATTACGGGATATCCTGTGCACATAAAGCTGGATACGGGTATGCATCGGTTAGGATTCAATACCTCGCTAGATGTCGAAAAACTTATAGATATTCTCCATCATCAGCAGGCTGTGGTGCCTCGTTCGGTGTTTTCGCATTTTGTGGGTAGTGATAGCGCGAATTTTGATGAGTTCTCAGCTTTGCAGTTTGAACGTTTTGACATGGCCAGCAAAAGGTTGCAGGCAGCATTCCCGCATAAGATTCTGCGACATATGGACAATTCTGCAGGTATTGAGCATTTCCCCGAACGTCAGCTGGATATGTGTCGTTTGGGGATAGGTCTTTACGGAGTGGATTCCATTGACAATCGTATTTTGAACACCGTTTCAACGCTAAAGACAACAATTTTGCAATTACGTCACGTGCCAAAGGAAGAGACTGTGGGTTATAGCAGGAAAGGTGTACTGACTCGCGACTCTGTGATTGCTGCTATTCCTATCGGATATGCCGACGGTTTGAACCGCCATTTGGGCCGTGGCCGCTGCTACTGTTTGGTAAATGGCAAGAAAGCACCGTATGTAGGTAATATCTGTATGGATGTGGCGATGATTGATGTAACAGACATCGACTGCAAGGAAGGTGACATAGTGGAGATTTTCGGTAATCATTTGCCAGTTACCGTGCTTAGTGATTGTTTGGACACCATTCCTTACGAAGTGCTGACGGGCATATCTAACCGTGTGAAGCGTGTCTATTTCCAGGATTAAATGAAATGAAGAGTGAAGAATTCTGTAAAAAATAATGGTGGCAGCAAATTTTTCACTCTTCACTCTTCTCTTTTCACTTTTTTTTCGTATCTTTGCACCAATTTGTTGAAAACTACTTTATAAATTAATAAAACCAAATGGAACAAGTCTTTAGTTACATTATCAGTTTGGGCGCATCGGTGATGATGCCTATTCTGTTCACCATCATCGGTCTTTGCATCGGACTGAAATTCGGAAAGTCCTTGAAATCCGGTCTCTATGTAGGTGTAGGTTTCGTGGGTTTGGGTATCGTAACTGCCCTGCTGACCAACAACTTCGGTGACCCGCTTTCTGAAATTTCCAGACTTTACGATTTGCAGCTTGGGGTGTTTGACATGGGATGGCCTGCTGCTGCCGCTGTGGCATACAATACAGCTGTGGGAGCACTCATCATTCCCATCTGCTTAGGAGTCAACTTCCTGATGCTGATTACAAAGACAACCCGCACGGTGAACATTGATTTGTGGAACTATTGGCATTTTGCTTTCATTGGTGCTGTGGCTTATTTTGTAATGGACCAGAGCTTGGCTTGGGGTTATTTCGCCGCAATTGTGTGCTACATCATTACATTGGTAATGGCCGACTTGACTGCCGAGAAGTTCCAGGGTTATTACGACGATATGGACGGTATCTCCATTCCGCAGCCTTTCTGCCAGAGTTTCACGGCTTTTGCCATCGGTATCAACTGGCTGTTGGATAAGATTCCCGGATTTTCCAAACTCGATATTGATGCCGAAGGACTGAAGAAGAAGTTCGGCGTGCTCGGTGAGCCGCTGGTGCTGGGTGTGATTGTGGGTGCCCTGATTGGTGCCGTGGCCCAGTTGGATATCAAGAAGATACTCTTCCTCGGTGTAACGATGGGTGCTGTGATGGAATTGATTCCCCGTATCACCAAGCTGTTTATTGACGGTTTGAAGCCTATTGCAGAAAAAACACAGGAAGTGGTGCAGAAAAAATGGAATGGTAAGAAAGTTTTTATTGGCATGAGTCCTGCACTTGTTATTGGTCATCCTACGACTTTGGTTGCTTCTCTGATTCTTATTCCATTGACACTGGCTTTGGCAGTGGCACTCCCAGGAAACCAGTTCCTACCATTGGCTTCTTTGGCTGGTATGTTCTATGTTTTTGTAATGGTGCTTCCCTATACGAAGGGTAATGTGGTGAAGACCTTGATTATTGGTTTTATTGCTGTTGGCATCGGCCTTTACTTTGTGACCGATATGGCTCCCGCATTTACCAAGGCAGCTCAAGCTGTTTATGCCCAGACAGGCGATCCCGCTTCCAAGATTCCAGAGGGATTCCAGGCTGGTGCCCTCGATTTTGCCTCTTCACTCTTTGGCTGGGTCATCTATGCCTGCGTGAACTACCTGAAGTGGATTGGTGCCGGTGTACTTACCATCATCACTATCTGCATGATGCTTTGGAATCGCAAGCGTATCGTGGCTGATGAGAAGAAATCAGAAAAAAAGTAATATTATAATAATGTAATAAGTATGAAGAAGATTTTTATCATTTTCTCATTATTGAATCTTGGCATGGCAACGCAGGTTGCTCATGCACAGGAAGCCGATAGGTTTGTCGGAGCACAGCACGTGAAATTCCAGACGGCCTGCCATCCTGAAGATGTGAAGCACTACGACACGAAACTTTTGCGTGAACGCTTTGTGATGGAAAAGGTGATGGCACCTGATTCCATTCTGCTGACTTATTCCCACTACGACCGTTTTATTTTCGGAGGTGCGATGCCTGTGAAGACAACGTTGAAGTTGGAAAACTTCTGGGAACTCGGTCTGGATGTGGACAACACCATCAAGGAGAAATACTTCATGTACAACCGTGAACTTGGCGTAGTGAATTGCGGTCTGGGCGACGGTGTGGTGATTGTCGACGGTAAGGAATATGCCCTCTCTCCGAAGGAGGCTCTTTATATTGGCCGTGGACATATCGGTAAGGACAAGGATGTGAACAAGGTGGTGGAGTTCCGTTCGAAGGATGCCTCTAAGCCTGCCAAGTTCTACCTGAATTCTGCAACTGCCCACCAGCATTATAAGACCCAGTGGATTACCCTCGATGGCCGTAAAGGTTCCCTGAAGGCCGCTGTATGGGGGCCCGTTGGTTCGCTGGAGGAGTGTAACAACCGTACCGTTTACAAACTTATTGTCAATGACGTGCTGGAGGAAGGTCCTTGTCAGTTGCAACTCGGTCTGACACAATTGAATCCCGGGGCTGCCTGGAACACGATGCCGCCTCATACCCATGGACGTCGCATTGAGGCTTACTATTATTTCAATCTTCCTCAGGAGCAGACCATTGCTCACATTATGGGACAGCCGGAGGAGAGCCGCGTGGTATGGCTGCACAATGATCAGGCTATCATGTCTCCAGAATGGAGCATGCATGCTGCTGCAGGCACCTACTACTATACCTTCATCTGGGGTATGGCTGGTGAGAACCTCTATTATAACGATAAAGACAATATCCCTGTCATCGATATCCGTTAAACGAAATTTGAGTTAAGAATCTAGAATTAAGAAAACAAATAATATGAACGCAGTTCAAACTACTAAAATGTCCAACTTTCGTTGGGTGATTTGCGCGTTGCTCTTTTTGGCAACGACTATTAACTACATGGACCGTCAGGTTCTCTCCCTGACATGGAAAGACTTTATTGCGCCAGAGTTCCATTGGACAGATGCCGATTATGGTACGATTACCGGTCTCTTCTCTCTCTTCTATGCCATTGCTAACCTTTTCGCTGGCAAGTTCATTGACTGGATGGGAACGAAGAAAGGTTATCTTATCGCCATTTTCGTATGGTCACTCGGTGCCGTGCTTCATGCTGGTTGCGGCTGGGTTGCTATGCAGGTAGAAGGTTATGATTCTATCGCTGCTCTGCGTGCTGTACAGGCTGGCTCCGATGCTGCTGTAGCTATTGCGACTATCAGCGTATGGCTTTTCCTCTCTTGTCGTCTGATTCTTGCTGTCGGTGAAGCAGGTAACTTCCCAGCAGCTATTAAGGCAACAGCCGAGTATTTCCCTAAAAAAGACCGTGCTTTCGCAACTTCTATCTTTAATAGTGGTGCCTCAGTAGGTGCACTTGCTGCTCCTGCCACAATTCCTCTGCTCGCTCGTGCTTGGGGATGGGAAATGGCATTCATCATCATTGGTGCATTAGGTTTTATCTGGATGGGCCTTTGGGCATGGCTTTATGACAAACCTGTCAAGAATATCCGTGTCAATCAGGCGGAATTAAACTATATAGAACAAGACAATGATATAGCAGCTATTCAGGGTCGTGCCGAACAAAAAGAAGAGAAAACTATTTCTTTCTGGAAGTGTTTCACTTTCAAGCAGACTTGGTCGTTCCTCGTGGGTAAGTTCATGACCGATGGTGTGTGGTGGTTCTTCCTCTTCTGGGCACCTGCCTATTTCAGCGACCAGTATGGATATACCAGCGACTCTGCCATGGGTATTGCGCTGATATTCACCCTTTATGCCATTGTGACCATCCTCAGTATCGGCGGTGGTTACCTGCCCACCTATTTCGTGGAAAAGAAGGGCATGAATCCTTATCTGGGCCGTATGCGTGCCATGTTTATCTTCGCCTGCTTCCCTGTGCTCGGACTCTTTGCCCAGCCTTTAGGCGCTTACAGCGCATGGTGGCCTGCCATCCTGATTGGTCTGCTGGGTGCCGGACACCAAGCTTGGAGTGCCAACTTGTTCTCTACCATCGGTGACATGTTCCCCAAGAGCACCATCGGTACGATTGTTGGCCTTGGCACAATGGCCGGCGGTATCGGTTCTATGTCTATCAACCTGGGCTCCGGTAAGTTCTTCGACTGGGCAGCAGAACAGGGTGCCAACTTCACCTTCTTCGGATTCGAAGGCAAGCCCGCAGCCTATATGGTGGTGTTCTGCATCTGTGCTGTAGCTTATCTGATAGGATGGTGTATCATGAAAGCCCTCGTTCCTAAGTATAAGCCAATCGTGGTTGAAGATTAATTTTCACCTTTTATATTATAGAAGCCGTCTTGTTTTGCAGGACGGCTTCTTTTATTACTTGGATAATTGACAAAACACCCTTATTTTATGACTTTTTTGCTTTTAAATTTGTTCCTGTCGATTTTTTGACTTATTTTTGCAGAAAATTTAAGCTTAAAAACATTCTTTTATTAACTAAGGTAGTCTAACCTAACTGCGTTATTATTAATTTTTTAATATATATGAACAAAAAAAGGTTACTAAAAGGGACTGTTATCCCTGTAGCTATGATTTGTGCGGCCATGTTGTGGTCACCCATGGGTGTATCGCATGCATCGGCAGCTGTTGATGAAGTTCAGCAGCAAGGCTCGATCTCAGGTACTGTTGTTGACAGTCAAGGCGAACCAGTTATTGGCGCCAGTGTAATTATCGTGGGTGGTGCTGCCACTCAGGGTACAGTGACTGACTTTGACGGAAACTTTACGCTCAATGTAAAGCCAGGTACAAAGTTAACGATTTCTTATGTGGGTATGAAGTCACAAACCGTGACCGCAGCCAACGGAATGAAGGTAACACTTCAGGATGACTCTCAGGTTCTGGAAGGTGTGGAGGTCGTCGCTTACGGTGTGCAGAAGAAGGTTACGGTTACTGGTGCACTCTCCAGCGTGAAGAACGAAGACCTTGTGCGAACACCTGTATCTTCAGTTAACAATGTGTTGGCCGGTCAGCTTTCCGGTGTGACCACCGTACAATATTCTGGTGAGCCTGGTAGTGATGCAGCTAGTATCTTCGTCCGTGGTAAGGCTACTTGGGTAGATGCAAATCCTCTTGTACAAGTAGACGGTGTGGAGCGTGAGATGTGGGACATCGACCCCAACGAAATTGAAAGTATTACTGTGCTGAAGGATGCTTCAGCAACAGCTGTATTCGGTGTTCGCGGTGCAAATGGTGTTATTCTGATTACTACAAAGCGTGGTGCTGAAGGTAAGGCACGCATTACTGCAAATGCTACTTTCTCAGCAATGACTCCTACAAAGATGGTAGAATTGGCTAACTCTAGCGAGTATGCTTCTTTCTACAATCAGATGCGTGCCAACGACGGTCAGGCTCCTGTTTTCTCCGACTATGTGATCCAGAAGTTTGCTACGGGTAGCGATCCTGTTCGTTTCCCGAGTATGGATTGGGCTGATTATATCATGAAGGACATAACACTTCAACAGCAGCACAATATTAATATTTCTGGAGGTAATAATAAGGTGAAATATTTTATTTCAGCCGGTATGTTTACCCAGGATGGTTTGTTTAAGCAGTTTGGTGCAGGTTATGATTTCGGATATCAGTATCAGCGTTTCAACTATCGTGCAAACATTGACTTGAATGTCACAAAGACTACTTTGCTGAGTGTGAACGTTGCTGGTAAGGTGGACGATAAGAGTTCTCCTCGTACGGGTCAAGGTTCTGGTGGTATGATTAAGGCTATATATCAAGCTACTCCGTTTGTAAGTCCTGGTATTGTTGATGGACGTTACATCGTGAATTCAGCATCGACGACGGATAACCTGAATTTTGAGCAGAATCCTGATAATATGTTGCCATTTGTTGGATCTTCACCAATGACCTATTATGCTTATCAGCCCGGTGCATTTCAGGACAATGCCAACAAGTTAAGTTTCGACTTGATTCTCGACCAGAAACTGGATTTCATTACCAAAGGACTGTCTGCCAAGTTAAAGGGTTCATATAATAGTTCCTTCGCTTCTCGTCGTACAATTACTGCAAGCGTAGCTAATTATACACCCGTACTTCAGGCAAATGGACAGGATATTCTTTATCGTAAGAATTCTGAGAATGAACCTCCTGCATATTCTACAGCTGTTAGTGGTCATGGCCGTAACTGGTATGTTGAGGCATCTGCTAATTACAATCGTGCTTTTGGTAAACACACAGTTTCTGCCTTAGCTCTTTACAACCAAAGTAAGGAATACTACATTAGTGGAGCTTATTCTGATATCCCGCGTACTTACGTAGGACTTGTTGGACGTTTAACCTATGACTGGAATAACCGTTATATTGCTGAGTTCAACATTGGTTACAATGGATCTGAGAACTTTGCTCCTGGTAAGCGCTTCGGCGTATTCCCTGCAGGTTCTGTTGGATGGGTTATCAGTGACGAAGCATTCTTTAAGCCACTCAAGAAAATCTTCAGCTTCATGAAATTCCGTGCTTCTTGGGGTCTTGTCGGTAACGATAAGATTGGTGGTAGCCGTTTCATGTATGTGCCCGATCCTTATTATGTAAACACCACTGCTCTTGCAGAACGTATAGGTAAGGATGCCAATCCCTATGCTTATGACTTCGGTGTTGAAAACGGAACAGTCAGTAAGGGTGCCGTTGAAGCAGCTAAAAACAATCCTAACGTATCCTGGGAGACAGCCTTCAAGCAAGACTATGGTATTGATGTGAATTTCTTCGGAGATCGTCTTCGCGGCGTGTTCGACTATTATCGAGAGCATCGTAAAGACATTTTGATTCAGGATATGACAGCTCCTTCTATTCTCGGTTTCACTGTACCTTATACGAACCTTGGTGAAGTGAAGAGTTGGGGTTGGGAAGCCTCACTGAACTGGAATGATAAGATTGGTAAAGATTTCCGTTACTGGGCTAAGCTGAATGTATCCTATAACCAGAATGAAATTATTGAGATGTATGAAGCACCTCAGGCTTATGACTATATGTATCAGCGCGGTCAGCGTATCGGTTCCCGCTCACTCTATAAGTTCTGGAAGTATTATTATGCAGGTGCTGAAGCAGACTATGAAAAGGAATTCGGTAGTGCATTCCCCACACAGTTCGTGGCTAATCTCGAACCCGGTGATGCCGTATATGTTGATATGAACAAAGATGGTAAAATAGATGGAAACGATGCTTTCCGTGGTAATGCTTATACTGATGATCCTGAATATATTGCTGGTCTTACGATTGGATTCCAGTGGAAAGGATGGTCATTCAATACACAGATGACAGGTGCATGGAATGTAAGCCGTGTGATATCCGACGTGTTCCGTCGTCCTTTCCAGGCAGCTAGTACCAATACTGATGGCGGTCTTTTGAAATATCACCTCGACCACACATGGACAGTAGATAATCCAAGTCAGGATGCAGAGTATCCACGAGCAACATGGCTTAATGGAGATCAGAACTATGCTAATTCCACTCTTTATGAGAAAGATGCTAAATATTTCCGAGTGAAGACTATTCAGTTGGCCTATGACTTCAATCTTCCTTTCATGAAGAAGCTGGGTCTGAACCAACTTCAGTTGGCACTAAGTGCTTATAATCTGCTGACCTTCTCGCCGTACCTCTGGGGTGATCCTGAGACACGTGCAAGTAATGCTCCTTCTTATCCTTTGCAGCGTTCTTATACAGTTAGTTTGAAAGTAGCGTTCTAATGGAGAAAACGGTTTAATGTAAAATAGAAAGTAATTATGAAACTACAACATATATTCAACGCATCCGCCATCGCCTTGGTTTCTGCTAGTATGTTCATTGCATGTACAGATGATGTCAAGGTGGGTGACAGTTTTGTTGAGAAGGCACCGGGAGGAACTGTTACCATTGATACGGTTTTTAATAGCGCCGAATACACTCGTCAGTTCCTGACGGGTATCTATGGAATGCAGTACTACGGTTTGCCTTTCTCTAACGCGTCAGGTCTTCCAACCAGTCAGAACAGCTATCAAGGAAAACTTGACGGTCTTACCGATTGTTACCAGATCCATTGGAATGGTACGGCTATCTACAATAGTTATTATAGCAATACGCTCTCCGCTAATAATGATGCACTGATAGGCTTTACTAGTGATAAAGTATGGGAAGCTGTTCGTCAGGGGTATTTGCTGCTTGAGAATATTGATCGCGTTCCTGATCTCAGTGATGAAGAGAGAGCCAGTATTGCAGCGCAAGCTAAATGTCTGATTGCTGCTCGTTACTTCGATCTCTTTAGCGTTTATGGTGGTCTTCCCATCGTTGATAAAGCTTATACGGGCACAGAGGGTGATTACACAAATCTGAAACGTGCCAGCATTGAAAAAACTGTAAATTATATGGTTGGCCTTCTTGATGAGGCTATTCCTCATCTGCGTTGGGCTTGGGACGGCAATACCACCGACACCGATGCCTATAACAATACAGGTCGCTGGACAGCAGCTGGTGCACGTGCCTTGAAGGCTAAGATATTGCTTATTGCAGCTTCACCTCTTTATAATGCTAATCAGCCTTATTTCGGAGGCTCTACTCAGGCCGAACAGGATAGTCTCGTTTGGTATGGCAATTATGATCAGCAGCGTTGGGTAAGAGCTGAGCAAGCTTGTCGTGAATTCTTCGCTGCCAACGGCGAAAGCGATCCCACAAGTCTCTCCTTGGGTACTGCAGGAAAATTCTATCAGCTGAATCAGGCTACAGAAAAAAGCGCTGACGGTTATCGTCAGGCTTATCGTATGGGCTATATCTTGCAGGGTAGTAAAGAGGTTATCCATTCCACTCGTGTAGCTACTGTTTACGGTTCGCAAGGTACATACGCCTGGTGGAACTGGGTAGGTATTGGCCGTAATTCTTATTGCCCCACAGTGGAATATATGGAGATGTTCCCCTGGTCTTCGGGCGAGCCGTTTGTGTTTGGACAAGAACCTACAAGTGCACTGCTCAATGCCAGCAATCAAAGATTGAATGCTGACGGACAGATTTTCTACAGTCCTGTTATTAAGGTTGGTCGTCGCACGATGGCAAAATATGCAATCCGCGACCCACGTCTTTATGAGAATGCCATTGTTAACGGACAGCAGATTACGCTTGACTGGACTACAGGAAAGTCCTCTGGTGACATTTATGAGCTTTGGACAGGTGGTAATGATGCTGGTCAGAATATTGCTAAAACAACTGGTGAGATTGTAGAGCAGCTTACTTTTAAATTCTCAACAGGTATGGGTACTATTAAGTACTATCTTGGCGAGGAATACCATCGTAAATATATGCACTGGGTATATCTGAGCTATGATGAAATGTTGCTGATGTGGGCAGAGACACTTGCACAGACTGGCAATATTGCCGGAGCCTTGAACTGTGTGAATCGCGTGCGTGCTCGTGTTGGTCTTGGAAATCTGGAGCAATATACACCTGCCGTAAGTTCAGATAAAGACCTGCTTATTGAGGAAATCCTCCGTGAGCGTGCCTGTGAACTTGGTATGAGTAACAACCGCTATTATGATATGATCCGTTACAAGCGTTCTGACTGGATGTGTAAAGAACTTCATGGTTTAAAGATTACTCGTCTTCAGAATGTAATGGGTGAGTATGTGGAGAATTACAACCCATATCTGGGTACCGACAAAGATAACGGTGTAGCAGAGCCTGATCACTTCAAGTATGAGAAGTTCACCCTCCAAAACCGTCGTCGTGTGATGTGGGATCTTGATCCTAATTCTAATGAGGTAAAGAAATGGTTCCTCTTCCCGCTGCCAGTTACTGAGCTGAACAAGGGTTATGGAATTGTGCAGAATCCAGGATGGTGATAATGAACAATTGACAATTTAACATTTAATAATTGACAATTATATGAAGAAAAGAAATATATTCATGCTGACACTGCTTGCAGGCATCTGCCTGCCGGCAGCTGCACAGCAAGACAGTACAATGTTGACGGGCGATGCCTTTGCAGACCAGAGCATTGACGTAGGTGCACAAAAGGTGTTCACTCGTGAACAGAGCACGGCTGCAGCTTCAGTTATCACCCGTGAGACTGTTGATAAGCGCTCTGCTAAGAACATCGGCAACTCCATTATCGGTCAGGGTAACGGTTTGATTTCACTTGATGGTACAGGCTCTTATTTCGTTCAGAATCCCACGTTCTACATTCGTGGCCTTCAGAGCCTGAGCACCAGCACTCCGCTTATTCTCGTAGATGGGGTGGAGCGTGATATTACAGTCGTGACTCCAGAGGAAGTAGAAAGCGTGACTATTCTTAAAGATGCTGCGGCTACGGCTCTTTATGGTTATAAGGGCGCTAACGGAGCTGTTCTTGTTACAACTAAGCGTGGTAAGTATAATAGTAATGAGATGTCTGTTCACTATGATCATCTTATTAACTATCAGACAAACCGTCCTAAATTTGTTAATGGTCCAACTTATGCAGCAGCTATCAACGAGGCTTTGACCAATGAGGGTAAAGCTGTACGTTATGATGCTAATGCTATGAATGCTTTCCAGAGTGGTGAATATCCTTTCCAATATCCAAGTGTGAACTGGGTTGATGAGACATTCCGTCATCATGGCGTTACGAATAAAGTCGGTGTTGACTTCACTGGTGGTGGTGAGCGTTTCCGCTATTATACAGCCTTGAACCTCCTTTCAGATAAAGGCTTTATTAAGAGTCCAGGTGAAACAGAAGGTTATAGCACTCAAGATAAGTACGTTCGTGGTAATCTCCGGGTGAATCTTGATATCGACCTCACGCCTTCAACTATGCTGAAGGTTAACCTGCTGGGTATTCTCAGTGAGGCTTCTCAGCCTGGTAGTCAGGCTAATTTGTGGAATAATATTTATAATCTGCCTTCTGCAGCATTCCCGATTAAGAGTGAGAATGGTGACTGGGGTGGTAATTCCACATGGGCAGGAACGCTCAACCCCGTGGCACTTTCAACCGATGCTGCTTATTATAAGACCCATGAGCGTGGACTTTATGCTGACATGACCCTTTCACAGGATCTCTCATCTTGGATTAAAGGTCTTGGTTTCTTCTTGAAATTGGGCTACGATACTTATAGCACACTTTATGAGGATCATAGTAAGACCTATGTTTACGGTAGCTATCCTGCAGTATGGACTAATGGTGTGTTCAGCAAGGGTACCTATTTCTCTGGAGGTGAACGTACGGAGATGAGTAAGAGTGCTGCTACTAAAGCCTTTGCCCGTCGTCTTACGGCTGCTGGCGGACTTAATTTCGACCGCAGTTTTGGCAATCACTATCTATATAGCCAGTTGAAGTGGGATTATGACTACCAGCATACTAATGGTGGAAACAGTTCCGTATATCGGCAGAACTATTCATGGTGGACACACTATGGCTATCAGGGAAAGTATCTGGCTGACCTCGCACTCGTGTATAGCGGTAGCAGTCGTTTGGCTCCCGACACCAAGTGGAGTTTCTCTCCAACAATTTCAGCTGCTTGGGTGCTTTCCAAAGAGAATTTCCTGAAAGATGTAAATTGGCTTGATTATCTGAAGCTCCGTGCTTCGTTTGGTATACTCAATGCCGACTATCTGCCAGGTGATGATATGGATGTGTGGACTTATTATACTCAGAGCTATTCTATCAGCGGTGCTTCAGCTTACTATTTTGTTGATGCTACAGCTGCTCAGGATATCTATGGCACAACAACCCTCGGAACGATGGCAGCAGTGGCACCATCTCATGAGAAAGCCCGTAAGTTTAATATTGGTCTTGATGCAACCCTTTTCAAGGGATTGACTCTAGAACTTGATTATTTCAATAATCATCGCTATGATATCTGGTGCTCAGGTGCCGGTGCTTATACTTCTATGATTGGTTTCGGCGCTCCATATGTGAATCAAGGTGTTGTTGATCAGAAGGGTATTGATGCTGCCCTCAACTTCAGCCATAGTTTTGGCGACTTGAAATTTAATATTGGTGGAAATATGACTCTGGCTAAGTCTGAGATTAAGGATATGGCTGAAGAACCACGTGCCTACGATAATCTGGTGCAGACAGGCAATCCTCTGAACTCTATCTACGGTTTGGTTGCTGAGGGACTGTTCACATCTCAGGCTGAGATTGATGCTGCTCCACGTCAGACCTTTACAACCGTACGTCCTGGTGATATTCGTTATAAAGATGTTAATGGTGACGGTTTGGTAGATGCCAACGATAAGGTGAAGATTGGTTATAGTGTAACAGCACCGGAACTCTATTATTCATTCCATCTCGGATTGGAGTGGAAGGGACTTGGTGTGGATGCTATGTTCCAAGGCGTTGGCCGCTACAGCGCTGTGCTTAACACACAGGGTTACTATTGGGGACTCATCAATAACAGTTCTTTGGCTCAGCAGGTTTACGACAAGCGTTGGAGTCCCGAGAACAATAATGCGAATGCAGAATTCCCACGCCTGAGTTCTGAGAGTAATGCCAATAACTATCAAACCAGTTCTTACTGGTTGCGTGACCGTTCTTATTTGAAGCTTCGCAACATTGAGCTTTATTATCATCTGCCAAAGGCTGTACTTCAGCCCTTGAAGATTGTCGATGCTGCCAAACTCTATGTACGTGGTGTTGACCTATTCACTTTTGACCACCTCGATGAAGTGGATGCTGCTTCTTATGGCATTGCAGCTCCGCTCAATCGCAGTGTAGTGTTTGGACTTTCTGTAACACTCTAATCGCTTGTATAACAAAATCATCTAAAACAAGAAGGATATGAAAATCAAGAATATAATAAGCCTCGCTGTTGTAATGCTTGCGCTTGCATCTTGTGGTGACAAAATGGACTACAAGGAGTATAGTGTCTTTGACGAGGACTATGTGAAGACCACCTTTGCCCGTTCTGCAGGCTTGGTCACATCGGTCTATAATGATTTGGACTATGACTTCGGTAACTATAGCGGAGCTTTGCTGGCATCTGCTACCGATGAGTCGGTCTATAGCCATTCAGGTAATGCCATTGAGAAGTTCTACGATGGTGGCTGGAGTGCCAGTAACAACAATGACGCTTCTCTTTGGACCAAGTGCTGGCGTGGTATCAGTTATGCTAACCTTTTCCTGACTGAATTCAAGGATCAGACTTTCGAGGACTATCTCACAGACCTCGACTATAAGGCAGAGCTTCACCAGTATCAGAATTTGCAGTTTGAGGCTCGTTTCCTGCGCGCCTACTATTATTTCTTATTGGTGCGTTCTTTTGGTGGTGTGCCTCTTATCACCACTACAATGGATGCCACGGAGATAAACTCACAGCCTCGTGCTACTTCTGATGAAGTATTCCAGTTTATCAATTCGGAATGTAAGGCTATTCAGGACACCATTGTCAAGGATTATTCTGACCTTGGTGCCATGCAGCTGAAGAGTAAGAACGAGACTGGTCGTGTGAACAATCTTTGCGTTCTTGCACTGAAGGCCCGTGCCTCTCTCTATTATGCGAGTCCGTTGTTCAACCCGAACAATGATAGAGAACGTTGGCATCAGGCTGCCCTTGATAACTTGGAGCTTATCAACACATGCCGTGCTCGTGGTATGAAACTTTCTGCTGATTATGGCGCTCTTTTCCAGAAGGACAACTGGCAGAACTCAGAAGAATGTATCCTCGTTCGTCGTATCGTTTCGGCCTCTAACACTTTTGAGAAGTATAATTTCCCAATTGGTCTGGAGAATGCCGGCGGTGGTAACTGTCCTACACAAAATTTGGTTGACGCCTATGAGATGACGAATGGTAAGGCCATTACTGATGCTGACAGTGGCTACGACCCGCAGAATCCTTATGCTAACCGCGATGCACGTCTGGCAATGACAGTCGCTGTGAATGGCGAACAGTGGCCTAATGAGACTCTGGAGACTTTCATCGGTGGAGCCAATGCCCTGCCTATCACTTATGCAACTCCTACAGGCTATTATCTGAAAAAGTATGTAAACAAGAGCCTTACTATTGGTGCTCTCAATGCAACCACAGAGCGTCATCATTGGGTAATTTTCCGATTGGCAGAATTCTATCTGAACTATGCAGAGGCTATGCTTAATTATACTGGAAGTGGCTACGAGACTTCTTCTGGCCTGAGCATGACCGCCGCAGCTGCTTTGAATGTGGTCCGTGCACGTGCAAAGCAGCCAAACTTGGCTGCGGGTTTGGATGCAAATCAGTTTAAGGAGCGTCTGCAGAATGAGCGTTTCGTGGAACTGGCTTTCGAAGGACATCGCTTCTATGATCTGCGTCGTTGGAAGGTGGCTGGTGAACAAAAGTACCGTACCATCAAGTCAATGCGTATCACAAAGAATGCAGATGGTACCTTCACCTATACGCCACAGAGTGATACAAGCACGCGTTCTTACTGGGATGATAAGATGTATCTCTTCCCCTTGGCTCAGAGCGAAATTCTGAAGTCTGGTGGTGCTCTGACACAGAATCCTGGTTGGTAATCAAGGACAAAAATTTATATTTAAAAATCAGAATTTATAGTTCTAATTTGCAAATTAATCAGTATCTTTGCATCCAAGAGTGTAAAAGTGCACTCTTGGGTGCAAATAAGAAGAAAATAACAGAACCTAATTATTAATTTAAACAACAAAATTATGAGAAAAATTTACTTATTATGTACGGCTCTAATGGCTATGTTCGCCATCAATGCCCATGCTGATCGTATTCTCTATTCTGAGAATTATGAATCTGGATCGGTTCCTTCCACATGGACTGTTAATGGTAATGCGCAAAAGACCTATGCGACCATAGTAGGTGACAAAGAAGGAAAGTATCTTTCCTTCGTTAACACGGATAATGGCCGTTCTGCTCACTGTTTATGGGGTGAAGGTATTTTTGACCCTGCAAAAGATGGATTAACCGAATATAATGTCAGCATTGATTTCCAGATTCAGGCCTTTGGTAATCAGCTGAATAATAAACAGTGTAACGGTACTATTGCCATTTTCTCAAGTGAAGCTTGTGAATTGACTAATGGCGCAAAGAGTGGTACCTATGCCAACTATACCAAGCTGTCTCCCAACTGTCTTTTTGAGGTTTCTCAGAATAGTACTTTAGCAGCTGTAACTGGCTGGTTCATTAATAACGACTCTACTGTAACTTTTGATCCCGTCGCTGGTGACTGGTACAATGTTACGCTTAATGTGAACATTGCTACTCGCGAGGTTAGCTATGAGTTCACAAGTTTCAGTGATGCAGAGTTCTCCTATAAGGGTAGTAAGATTATGGCAGAAGATGCCAATATGTATGCTACAGGTCTTTATATTATGAATGCCCGTTATCAGTCTGTAACGAATGTTGATAATATCGTTGTCAGCATTCCTGGTGACTATGCTAATAAGCCCGTGATTGCTATGACGGGTCTGAACATGTCAGAGCGCACTTACACAATCTCTTTCATGCAAGGTGAGACTCTTCATTTCAAGGGTACTGATGGAACAGAAAAAACGGTTTCCTACTATGATGCCGGTGATGTACCTGGTGCATATGTCTATACAACCACAACCTCTGGAACTATCGAGGCTTACACCACTGCAGGTACTATGACTTCTGAAAAAGTAACCGCAGAAGTTGATTGTACTCCGATTGTTCTGCCTTCTCCTACGTATGCTATCGTTTCTGCTTCTGAGGGTTATGCTAAAACCTATCAGTTCTCTGTTGATAATACCTCCATTCCTCTGTCTCCCGAAGTATTTATGGACTTCAGCTTCAAATCAGAGTCTGGTGCTGGCGACTTCACACTGAATAACCAGAACAACGGCGCATTAGTTGAATTGACAGAAAAAGGAACGCTGACAGTTACGACAAAAGCTCTTGGCTATGCCAATGGCACAACTTCTATTGTGAATGATCAGTCGTTTACCATTAAGCATGATATTGATTTTCAGCATAAAACTGCAGATGAGTTGTTAGGTCTTGGCTTTACTGAGGTTGATGCTCTTCAGGCAACTAACACTTCAGGAGAGAGCAACTGGACAGGTCGTGGTGATGCAATGCGCTTCAAGTGGGTGAAAGGTACTGAAGTTGGTGATACTACCTTTGTTCAAGCATTTGGCCATGTGCAGGCTGTTGAAGGTGGCGATCCAATCTACGTTGGTGACGGTATCCGCCGCTTCAAGTTTATGCAATCTAAATTGGATAGCTTGACAGCACATACTTTGTTCGCACCTGTTTATACTTGGTGGGCTGCAGCTGGTAATAGTGGTCTTTCTCAGTCTGACTTTGATGCTGCTGGAACAACAAACTTGAAGATGTATCTTAATGTGGGTCTTTGCCATTCTGGTGTACTCGGTGATGATGAATCTTACGACCCAGCAGGTGTAGGTTACGGTAACATCCGTTTGAACAATACGACTCTTGGTGTTGACGGCCTTACCGATGATGATTTCATCGTTGTTAGTAAGATCAGCAATTATGGTCGTGGCGCTACGGATAATGTCTTCATTGAAGCTGCCACAGAGGCTGAAGCAACTCAAAAGTATATTGCAATGAACCGTTCAAATGTTAGTGAGGTTTATAAGGGAACAGAGACCTTCCAGCTCTTCCGTGTTGACACAGCTTTGTCTCGCGTACTTGTGCTGACTCCTGGTACTGTAGGTATTGATGAGATTTTCACCAGCGACCAGAAGACAATTTCTGACCACAATGCTCCTGTTTACAACCTCAATGGTGTTCAGGTGAATGCTAAGAACCTGAAGGCTGGTGTATATGTGAAGCAGGGCAAAAAGTTCATCGTTCGCTAATCTTTGAATCAAGACGGATTCTATAGGAATCCTTTCATATAAAGATTCCCTCGCAGACTGACTGCGGGGGAATCTTTTCGTTTCTGATATTTGGTGTTTTCGCGTTTTTCCCGTATCTTTGCAGCAAACTTAAAAACTGATGATGAAGAGATTTACATTATTTACCACGCTTTTGTTGGCAGTAGTAGCCATACAGGCTGCCGACTATTATGTTTCGCCTTCGGGCAATGATTCCAATGCCGGAACCATCGATGCACCGCTCCTTACCTTGAGGCAAGCCATCAGTAAGGCTACTGCAGGTACCACTATCTATCTGCGTGAAGGAACCTATAAGCCTACAGAGTCGGAGATTATGGGCTATCAGGAGAACAATCTCTATGCTTGTGTGTATAATTTGACGGCCAATGGTACGGCTACGAAGCCTATCACCATCACAGGCTATGAAAACGAGAAGGCCGTGATTGATCTCTCGCTGGTGAAGCCTGCCGAGAAGCGTGTCAGCGGTTTCTATGTGAAGGGCAATTACTGGCGTTTGAAGAAGTTCGATATTATTGGTATTCAAGTGACCATTACGGGGCATACACAGAGCGAAAACATCTCTATGCGTGGTGGCAGTAATTGCATCATCGAGCAAGTGAACATCCACGACGGAATGGGAATAGGTATCTATTTCACGCGCGGCAGCAACAATCTGGTACTTAACTGCGATGCCTACAACAACTACGACCCCGTGTCTGAAAACGGAGCTGGTGGCAACTGCGACGGTTTCGGCTTCCATTTGAACAGTTCTGCTCATGCCAACAATGTGATTCGCGGTTGTCGTGCTTGGCGCAATAGTGATGACGGCTATGATTTGATTACCAATTATGCAGCTGTAGTAGTTGATAGTTGCTGGGCGTGGGAGAATGGCTATGATGCCAATCTCACTTCTCGTGGTGACGGCACAGGCATCAAAGGTGGCGGCTATGGTATGGGCGACTACACTAAAACGAACCCTATTCCCCGTAACACGATTAAGAACTGTATCGCGTGGAAAAATAAACAGAATGGTATCTATGCAAACCATCATTTAGGCGGTAATAATTGGTATAACAATTCTGCCTATCAGAACAATCGGAATTATAATATGGTGAATCGTGAGTCAATCGGAACAAAGGCTGATGCTAAGGATGTTGACGGCTATGACCACGTACTGAAAAATAACCTTTCCTACGGAGCGCGTACAGCAAGTTATGCCTATATCAGTGAAACCCTCTGCACTTTGGAGAACAATACATTCCTGCCTACTATCAGCCTTTCCTCATCAGACTTTGAGAGTCTTGACGGAACACAAATGTTGCGAGAGCGGCAAGCCGACGGTTCACTCCCTGAGATTACCTTCCTTAAACTGAAATCTACGTCTGTGGCTTATGAGCGTCAGATAGGCTATCAGTTTGATTACGAGACTGTGGTTTCAGGCATCCAGACCGTTTCGTCACCAACTGGCAACGATGCCGTCTATACGCTGAGTGGAGTGCGTATGGAGCAACCTGGCCATAAAGGCATTTATATTCGGAATGGCAAGAAGATCATCAGATAAGGAGTAGCTGTTTCGAAATCCTTCTAAAAGTACCCACATAACCTTTACCAATAACGGTTATGTGGGTACTTATGTATGGATTATATGCTATTTATTGGTGCCATTTTAGTATTGCAAAACAGGTGTGTTTTTACACAAACCTTTTTTACTATTATTCTATTATTTAGAAGTAGCCTTCTGACGGAAATACTTGGAATAATAATAATTTTACTATAGTTTTTGACCTTTTAAATTTCCCCTTCGCTTTTTTTTCTTACCTTTGCAGCGTTAATTTCGCCGTAGGCGAAGTATCTGAAAACTTAAAAACCTAAATATTAATGACATTCAAAAAGTTTTTGTTGACGGTAGCGCTGATTATCACAGCAACATTGTCGGTTCATGCACAGAGAAGTATGGACAAACTGGATCGCGGACTGGTGGCTATGAATACTTCTAGCGGTGTTTTCTGTTCATGGCGAATCTATGGTGAGGAATATTATGATGTGACTTATAATATCTATCGCGACGGTACGAAGCTGAACTCGGAACCTCTTAGTGTTTCCAATTATACGGATGCTGGCGGCAGCACTTCGAGCAGCTATCAGGTGGAGACTGTGGTGCGTGGCGTGGCTCAGGGAAAGAGCAAGGCTGTAACTCCATGGGCGCAAAATTATCTTGAACTGACTATGGATCATGGGAGTCTGACCTCTACCTATATTCCCAACGATGCTTGTTGTGCTGATGTGGATGGCGATGGAGAAATAGAGATATTGCTCAAGTTTGACAATCAGAGTTGGGCAGGCACAAGCTATCAGAAAGCTGGCTATAATGGTGAATACTGCATCATGGAGGTCTATAAGCTGAACGGTAAGAAACTTTGGTGGCTGGAATGGGGCCCGAATATGGCTGATTTCCAGAACAATGAGCAGAACATCGTGGCATACGATTGGGACCAGGATGGCAAAGCTGAGGCTGTATTACGCGCTTCTGATGGAACAAAGATTCATACTGCCAGTGGCGAGGTGATTACCATTGGAGATGCCACAAAGAACTACCTTGCAGCAACAAGCAGTGGGCAGTGGTTTGTCTATCAGGGTAATGAATACTTGCTCTATCTGAATGGTGAGACCGGAGAGGTTTATGACCAGATGGAATATCCCTTGAAGAGATTGGAGAATGGTGAAACCAATCTGGAATCTGTGTGGGGTGATGGATATGGTCACCGTTCCACGAAGCATTTCTTCGGTGCTCCTTATTTGGATGGTCGTAAGCCCAGCATCTTCTTGGCTCGTGGTATCTATACCCAGCATAAGATGATTGCACTTGATGTGAATGCAAGTACTCATAAGTTGACAGAACGTTGGCGCTGGAACTGCAAAGATTCGAGCAGTCCATGGTACGGACAGGGTTATCACAACTTTGGCGTTGCCGATGTTGATTGGGACGGACGTGATGAGATTGTGTTCGGCTCAATGGTGATTGATGATAACGGAAAGGGACTTTCAACAATCGGATTAGGCCATGGCGATGCCCAGCATTGCTCTGACTTCAATCCTTATATGCACGGACAGGAAATCTATGCTTGCAATGAGGATCGTCCAAACAATAATTACCGCGACGCAACAACCAGTAAGATTTACTATCGCAGTTCTCCTGGTAGTGATGATGGTCGTTCCATGTGTGGTAACTTCTCCAATGATTTTCCTGGTGCTTTGGGCGCATCTGGCCATGATAGGCCTATCAGTACGGTTTATAATGATCATATTCCCGAAATCACCTCAACAGATTTTGATGTGAACTTCCGTATCTATTGGGACGGAGATTTGCTTGAGGAAACACTTAATGGAACAGGGCAAAAAAACTCTACAGTCCGTATTCATAAGATGGGGAAAGGCAATATTGAATCGCTGACGGGTAGCTTGACCAATAATGACACAAAGGCCACTCCCACTTTCCAAGGCGATATCTTAGGTGACTGGCGTGAGGAAGTCATCGCGCGTACCTCTGATAATACGATACGTATCTATACGACAGCTATTCCCACTGAATGGCGCAACTATACCCTCTGGCACGATATGCAGTACCGTCAGGCTATGGTGTGGCAGATGTGTGGCTACAACCAGCCCCCTCATACCAGCTATTTCCTCGGTGAACTGGAAGGAATCACGATGGCTCCCCCGGCATTGACGATGACCGACCGTACGGAAGTGCAGAATGGCGGAAGTATCAGTACTTCACTGAATGACAAGCAGGTGCTCATGGCCGAGACCAATAACATGTCGGTAAGTGTAACTTCTGGTGCAGCTCCTTATATTTTCTTTGATAATGCTCCTACATGGGTGCAGGGTCACGATGACAATAATAATATTACAACTGAAACTTATACGCACACACTTACAGGCGGTGCTTTCTCAGGAAGTATGCGTTTGGTGAAGCAGGGTGACGGTGTGCTCACGTTGCCCAATGTGACGGAAACCTATAGCGGCAATACCGATATCTGGGCAGGAACGCTGAACTTTGACGGAACGATGCAGAACAGCCGCGTTTGGCTGAACCGTTTTGCCGAATTGAACTCCAATGGTGGTAAGTTCCAGAAAGGTATCGTGATGGACTATGGTTCCAAACTGCGTCCTGGCGGTGCTGACAATAAAGGCACTGTTGAGGTCAATGAGTTAAAGATGAACTTTGGTTCTCGTGTGGTGATGGATGTAAATAACGACGGAACTGCCGATAAACTGAAAGTGACCACGCTGATTGTTGAAAAGAAGGATTGGAAATATGGTCCTGAATACAACACACCAGTATTTGAGATTGTTCCTCAGTCTGGTTCTAAATTGGAAATGGGAACTTATGAACTTGGTGAAGTTGGCTCAATCAACGGTAATGTTTCCGATATTGAAGTTGTCGGACTGGAAGGTCAGGATGCCAGCATCACGTATGAAGGAGGAAAACTGAAACTCCAGATAAAGCCGTTGCGCGATGCAACCAGCCTGATTTGGGATGGTGGCGTTAATACTGACTGGAATCTTAATGAAACAGAGAACTTCAAGAGCGGAAACAATACCAGTGCCTTCGTTTCGGGTGATGCCGTGGAGTTCAATGACAATGCCACTCAGACAACCGTCAATATTGTGCGTGATGTCTATCCTGCCAGCGTAACCTTCAACAATAATTCTCTGAACTATACTTTCAGCGGTAAGGCAATTGCTGGTGATGTTTCGTTTACGAAGAATGGTTCTGGAAATGTGACTTTCAATAGTGTTAATAAATATACGGGTGTTACCTATCTGAATGATGGAATAGTAACGGTGGCAAAATTGGCCAATAATGATGGCGTGGACTACGGTGCCTTCGGCGGAGTATCCAATAAGGTCTATATAAATGGCGGTACACTTGCTGCCAGTCAGACACTCCAATCTACTCATGTGATAACGGTGCAAGGTAATGGCGGAACGATTGAGGTTCCTACAGGTGTGACATTCTATCAAACAGGTGCTGTGAAACGGCTAAGTTCTTCCATGGCTTCTGAGATTCACAAGACAGGTAATGGCACCTTGTCACTTGGAACGGGTAATGCCTTCGATAAACTCTATATCGATGCCGGTTCGGTGAACATCAACGAAGCGGGAGGTGTTCATTCGGTGCCTGACCTGATTGTCTTTAATGGTTCTAGTGTGACGGTTAATGATCCATATGATACTTATTCCTATTCGACCAGCAATGCAAACTGGGAGGTTCCTGAGGGCTGTACGGGTACGGTATATCTTGACGGACGCTGTAATTATAAAGGCCGTCTTACAGGAAAAGGAACGCTTCATGTCTATGCCCCTTGGGTGAGAAACTATTTGCAAGGCAATTGGAGCCAGTTTGAAGGAACACTCGTGGCACATACCGTGAAAAGGGATAAGAGCTATGATCCCATATTCAGTTGGGAGAATAATTACGGTTTGCCTAAAGCTACGCTGAACATCTCGAGTGGGGTAACATTTACGGGTGGTACTCGCAATCTCATTTTGGGTAGTCTTGCTGGCTCAGGTGTACTGAGTCTTACCGGGAATCTTACTGTGGGAGGAAACAACAAAGATGTCAGTTTTAATGGTACGTTTGAGGGAAAGGTGAATGTTTTTAAGGATGGCGATGGTTCCTGGACTTTCTCCAAAGCCCTGGCTGCCAATGAATACACCTTCCGTGGCGGAGATATCAGATTGAATAATACAAAACTAACCACTTCGCTCTTCGGTTCGGCTGTCGCTTCTGTTCAGGATAATGCGACTCTTACAGGCCAAGGCACAGTGGGCAATATCCGCTTCAATAGTGGCGGTGTGTTGCAGCCTGGCAATTTTTCATCCTCTCGCCGTTATGGATCCATTACAACTACGGGCTTCCTCAATATGTATAATGGTTCGAAGTTGAACTTGATTATTTTTAGCAATACAGGTAATCCGTATTCCCGTTCGTGGGTAGTTGTCGGCGGCAATTTCGATTTCAACGGAGAGTTGAATGTGGAATTGGGAGAAGGCTTTGTTCCTGAAAATGGAGATGAGTTCGTGATGTGGACTGCCAAGTCCTTCAGTGGCACACCTACGGCAATCAATCTGCCGGCTCTTCCAGAGGGGCTCTATTGGGATACCTCCAACTTGTTGCAGAAGGAAGGCATTCTCCGTGTCACAAATACTGTTGGTATTGACGACGTGAGAGTTGGTAATGGGAATGCAGGAAAGACATTCAGTCTGGATGGTGTAGCTGTCGAAAAGACTCAGCGCAATGGTATCTATATTAAGAACGGAAAGAAGATTATTGTAAAATAATTAACTGAATGAATATTAGATCAATTATATTAGCGTTTGTGCTCATGTTCACAGCCTCGATGGTAGGACATGCACAAAACCCTTCAGACACGCCTGTGTCTCAGATGGAAAAATTGGATCGCGGACTGATTGTCGTAAAACACACCCGTTCCCAGTATTTCATAAGTTGGCGTTATCTTGGAACCGATGATGCAAACACCTATTTTGAAGTTCTTCGGAATGGTTCTTCTTATCGGCAGAATATCTATAAGTCAACTTGCTTTAATGTTTCTTCGGGTGGTAAAGATACGGATACATATCAAGTGGTGACCTGGTATGCCGGACAGCCAATAGATACAACGGCAGCAGTTAGTCCTTGGACATCGACCTATCTGCCAATTCCCTTAGACAAGCCAGCTAATGGTACTGTGAATGGATCCAGTTATAGCTATACGCCGAACGACTGTTCTGTTGGTGATGTGGATGGTGATGGCCAGTATGAGATTATCCTTAAGTGGGATCCATCTAATTCTAAAGATAATGCAAGTTCCGGCTATACGGGCAATGTGTTGTTGGATTGCTATAAACTGGATGGCACGAAACTGTGGCGCATCGATTTGGGAAAGAATATCCGTGCAGGTGCACACTATACGCAGTTTATGGTTTATGACTTTGACGGCGACGGAAAAGCTGAGATGATGTGCAAGACGGCACCTGGAAGTGTTGATGGTGCCGGGAAATTTGTAACAGAGGCTGCTACACTTGATGAGATTAAGAATGCAGATAACTCGAAAGACTATCGCAATACTGGAACCGTAGATAAAGGGGTGGGACATGTACTCGACGGACCAGAATATCTAACCGTATTCAGTGGTCTGACAGGCGAAGCCCTCCATACTGTGCATTACAATCCCAGCCGTGGAGGTGAGATGAATAAAACGAGTGCCTATCCTTCAGATAAGAATTTCTGGAACGACGCTTATGGAAATCGTGCCGACCGTTTCTTGGCATGTGTGGCTTATCTTGATGGTCCAGACAGTAATCCAAGTGGCGTGTTCTGTCGTGGCTATTACACAAAAGCCTACTTCTGGGCTGTTGACTTCGATGGTATGGAATTGAAAACAAAGTGGGTACATGCCTCAGTTTCGAAAACACAAGTGGATCACTATGATGCCAATTTCAAAAAGACCACAAAGACTTATAGTTCTAATACTGGCGGTACACCTTATAGTAATACGGCTTGGGGCAACGGTAACCATAACATCTCTGTAGGCGATGTAGATGGTGACGGTAAAGATGAAATACTGTATGGTTCTTCCGCTGTTGACGACAATGGCGAATTGCTCTATGCCGTCGGTTTTGGACATGGCGACGCTATGCATCTCTGCGACATAGATCCCGACCGTCCTGGCTTGGAATTGTTCGATGTGCATGAAGAAGAGTATCTTGGAAAGAATAATGGAGGATATGGCTTCGACATCCACGACGCTGCAACAGGTAAGGTTATTCTTAACGGCACACGTGACCGTGATACGGGACGTGGTTTGGTAGCTGACTACGATTCAAATTATCGTGGTTGTGAATATACATACGCCACTCAGACAAGTTCTTTCGACTGTAAGGGAAATGCTATCTATAATACAAATCCTGGTATGAACTTCAGAATTTTCTGGGATGCTGATCCTATAGAAGAATTACTTGATGGCTATTCAGTTACAAAAGCAAGTACTGGCGCATTGATAGGTGTAGGCCGTATAAGCATTCAAGGAAATGGAAATAATAGCACAAAAAACAACTGTAATTTGAGTGCTGATATTCTTGGAGACTGGCGTGAGGAGATAGTTACGTGGGCTGATGATGATTCAGGTAATCCAATTTTGAAGATTTATTCAACAGCTGCTACTACCAACTATCGTGTTCCCACCCTCATGCACGATCATATTTATCGCATGGGTATCTGCTGGCAAAATGTGGCTTACAACCAACCCCCACATTTAGGCTATTACCTACCTGACTTTATTGACTCATTCCAAGGCAACGATCCTTCTACGGGAATTGTTGAAATTGAGAAAATGAGAAATGTAGATAATGAGATAATCTACAACTTGCAGGGACAACGCGTGAAGAACGTTTCTCATGGCATCTTTGTCCGTGGGGGAAAGAAGTTCATGGTAAAGTAGAACCAGATTGGTATAATCATACTCAAAAGTGCCAGCACATTACAGGTTTGGCACTTTTTTACTAATTGTTGGTTATTATTTACCTATTGTTTTTTGTTATAAGTTGTAATTTTGCACTCAGAAATCAATAGCTAAAAACAAATCATGCGATTATTCAAATTCTTTTCGGCAGTAATGGTCATGACAATGATGGCCCTGCCTATGAACAGTAAGAAGGTACACACATTGGGCGATTCTACCATGGCACCTTACAATCCCGAAGCTACCGTAACACGCGGCTGGGGTATGTATTTCGGAGATTTTCTCACAAATGGGTGGGAGAGTATCAACTATGCTAAGGGTGGACGCGATAGTTATGGTGGCTATAGCGAACTCTGGGCTACAGCCAAAAAGAATGTGGAGGCTGGTGACTATGTGATTATCACCTTTGCCCATAACGATGAGAAAAATGGTGGAATGGATGGTTACCAACTGCGTGACTATTACTTGAGCATTGGCGATCAAGCTAAGGCTAGTGCTGTAGACCTGCGCGGTTCCATTCCTTCGACTACTTATAAACAGAACCTTAGCAAGATTGTCGATGAGGTAAAGGCTATGGGTGCTATACCAATAATTTGTTCGCCTGTATGTCGCGCTTACTTTACGGGTAATACCATTCGCCGTAATGGACGTCATGACCTTGGTGATTCTTATTCGGAACTAACGGCGAACGGACCGGTTGAGGGTAAGAGCGTACCCGCTAACGACCATTTGATGGACTACGCCTATCATTCGCAGCAGGTGGCTATCGAAAAAGGTATTAACTTTATCGACCTGACCACTGCCACGAAGGAACTCTATGAGAGTTATGGACCTACGAAATGTCTAGACTATCTTTTTGATGGCACTGGATCTACCCACTTCAATGCCACGGGCGCTTTGCTTGTTGCCCGCGAGTGTGCCCGTCTGATGAAGGAGCAGGGTATTCTTGCCGATGTCATTACATTGCCTGTAGATATAAGTGTGTCGCCCGCATCTTTGTCCATGGGTGAAGCCTACAAAGGACAGGTGCTGACAAAGGAGTTTACCATAAGCGGTTTTGGACTGAATCCTGAAAGCGGAACGGTTACCGTTACGGCTACTGATGGAATTCAAATTTCACTTGACAAGCAGACTTGGAGCTCCTCGCTTTCCATTGACTATAATGCCTCAACACTTGTGAAGACCGTTCATGCACAGGCATTGCTTGAAAAGAGTGGGGATATGAATGGAACCATCACCGTGAAACAGGGTGATAAGACTTTAGATGTGCCAGTTACGGCGACTGCTATCACATTGGATGGCGGAACGGAGGTGAAGGCATATTGGAGACTGGAAAAGGATGACACCTACGAACTGACAGGACCAGCTACAGTCATTGCAGAATCATGGGAAGGCATGTATGTGCAGCGTTACTCCAATCCGAATGCCAATACCACATGGCCCGAATGGACAGGCTTTGAAGCTAGTCGCAAAACCCAGCGCAACTTACTGACGGGTGACACATGGCCTGCTGAAGAAATTGATGACAACCCTACACGATACATCCAGTGGGGCATCAAACCTGCTTTAGGTACAGAACTAAAGATTGACGAAATCAGCCTCTTCGTCTGCGGTTGCGGTGGTAATGGCATGTGCTCGCACATCTATTTCTCCACAGATAATTTCGAGACGCGTACCACCATTTTTGAAATGAAAAAGATGCCTGCTAATAACATGCAGTATGTCAAAACCACCCCTGTCATTTCCCTGCAGGAAGGTCAGGAATTGCTTGTTCGGGTATATCCTTGGTATAATGGTGCAGCATCGGGCAAGACCATTTGTCTCTCTGACTTGACTATTCATGGAATGGCTGTGGATGCTGGTGCTACGGGCATAAAGGAAGTGTCGGGCTCCGGTAATAAGAGCTCCGATGTTCAATATTACAGTCTTGACGGGATGCTTCTATCTTCTCCTAAGGCTGGACTGAATATCATGCACATGGCAGACGGAAGTGTAAAGAAAGTAATCTATTAAAAATCAATAATATGAACATTATGCAAAACAGAAAATCCTATTTTATGCATTTGTTGCTTGTACTCTTCGCTTTGCAACCTTTGATGGCAGCAGCTGAGGACAACAACATTCCGACCAATGCGGAGAACTCCTTCACTATGGAGAATGGTGTACTGACTGGTAGTCGCGCCAACTTCAAAGATGACCACCACATCGACTATATGATGAATGGTGACTATGCTACTTACACACTGAACAACCTTGTAGATGCACAGTATTATACTGTATCATTCACGGCAGGTACAGCTAACTCTGCCTCAAGTGTGTCGCTGAACTTTAACATCAAGAATGATGCTGATGGCACTGAGGTTTGTAACCATGATGTTGAGTTGCAACTCAATGGCAATTGGGACGCATCGTCAGTTAGTTATGATTTTCGCACTGGAGCAATGCCTGTTGGTCATTACACGATGGTCATCACATTCAAAAGTGTGGGTGGCAACGGCACTACGGCCAACGTGAATAACATCGTCTTTACGGCTAAGAAGAAGTTTGAAGGAGAGACTGTTGATAATCAGGCTGCAACAGTCACTTTTCCTTTTACTGCCGGAAATGCAAGCCAAATTGCAACCTTCAGCGAAGGGGCTGAGAATTGGTTCAAGTCAAGTTACTTTACGGTGGGCAGCAATCTGAAACTTGTCGGAACACAGAGTGTAGAAGGATTGACACAGACAACTTTCAATGCAGTAGAAACCAAGGATAGCGAACCGCTTGCACAAAACGCCGTGGATTTCGTCTTTGTGATGAAGAATGGCCTGACTTTCACTCCGACTCGGATTGCCTACAAGACCACACGTTATGGTACAGGCGAGGGAATGACTGCCGTGGCCTGGCTTGACAATGGCAAAGAGACTTCTATCAAGAATGAGATCAAGCCAGAGCGCAACAATCAGGGTGATGTTCATGTTACTGTTGTTGACGAAACGATTAGTAATATTCCCCCTACCAGCGGTGTCTGCGGCTTGCGCATTAATATCTATCAACTTAGCGGAAACCAGCCTTCACGTCAGGTCGGTCTTTGCGATGTGGTTATCGAGGGAGTCGTTAATGGCACCACTCAGGATGTGAAGCAGTGCAAATTAACTGTGAAATTAGCAGAAGACGCTGCCGGCAAACTGACCATTACGCCGAACGGTGACGTATTTGACGAAGGTGATGAGGTGACACTGGAAGTTGCTGAGAACTTCGGCTACCACTTTACTGCATGGACAGATGCTCAGGGCAACACAGTATCGACAGCTAATCCTTATTCTTTCACTATCAGTGATGACACAGATTTGACTGCCACCTTCACCAAGGCTACCACTTATGCTTTGAACCTGACGCTTACCAACGGTGCACAGCCTAACCTCGTGCAGATAATGCCTGAGGGAACCATGATTGATGGCAAGCGCATGTATGAAGAAGGTACGGTGGTGAACCTGACTGCTGTAAACAACAAGATTTTGACTTTTACTGGATGGGAGAACAATTCTACAGAACTTGAGCGCACCATCAAAATGGATGCTGAGCAGAACCTTACTGCCAATTTCTCAGCTGTAGACTATATCGTAGGATGGGACCTCTACTACGACTATCCTGCTTCTGACCGTCCTGCCGACTATAAAGCCGATACTGAGAATGCGGGTATGCTGAGCCTGCGCAATGCCGCTGGTTCTACGAACTCTTGGTTACGTCGCGGCATTGAGAACGGTTTCGAAAATGGACGCCCCGGTGCCCGCATCTGGAAAAATCGCACGGATGGCTATTACTTCGAGATTTCTTTCTCGTCAAAAGGCTACAAGAACCTTGTCCTCTCCAACGGTATGGGAGTGAGTTATAATACCTATAAGAATTTTGATGTGGAGTATTCTATCGATGGAACTAACTACACCAAGTTCGGAGAGTTTGCCGGAGATCTGGAACTGAAGTCTGGATGGACTGATGGTGAGTTCGCGCTTCCTGGCGATGCTGATGAGCAAGACCGTGTTTATATACGCTGGAAAGGTGTGGAAAGTTCAGGTCTTGTTGGTGCAGATACAGACTACGACGGTCTCTGCATTGGCAATATCTTTGTTACCGCCGATGCTGCTGGAGCAAGCAGCCAAAATGCAACACTCGTTAGCAGTAATCCCGCTCAGAACGGTACGGGAGCAAGTGCCAGTGGTTCCGTTATCCTTACTTTCGACAACAAGGTGTTAGCTGGTACAGGTAAAGCTACGCTCAACGGTGTCGAAATCGCCCCCATCATCAGTGGAAAGTCTGCTATCTTTAAGTATATGGGATTAAACTATGCCACACAGTATACATTCTTGATGCCTGAAGGCGTGCTTGTCAGCCGTAGCGGAAATCCAGTGGCTGCAGTTGAAATCACCTTTACGACGATGGAGCGTCAGCAGCCAGATGCTAAAACCTATGATGCCATTGTGGCAAAGGATGGTACGGGCGACTACACAACTTTGCAAGATGCTATCAATGCTGCACCTACTCAGCATGTAACACCTTGGCTCATCTTCGTGAAGAACGGACTGTATAATGAGCATGTGAACATACCCGCAAACAAACCTCATATGCATATTATTGGTCAAAACCGTGACAAGACGGTTATCTTCAATGACTTATTAAGTGGCGGTGATACACCGAAGAACGTGGGAACTGATCTAGGTGCTACGGTAACCGTGAAATCGAACGATTGTTTCTTTGAGAACATCACGCTTGAGAACTCCCATGGCCATGAGCAGCAAAGTGGTCCGCAGGCGCTTGCTCTGAACACGATGGGTGACCGTATCGCCTTCAACAATGTGGCCCTGCTCTCTTATCAGGACACATGGATTACCACTTCCACCAGCAACAACCGCCACTACATCAAGAACTCTCTCATTGAGGGTGCTGTGGACTTTATCTACAATTCGGGTAATGTCTATCTTGACGGTGATACACTCGAAATTAACCGTCCTTCTGGTGGATATATCGTCGCTCCCAGCCATGCCGCTGATGTGAAATGGGGCTATGTGTTCCAAAATAATATCCTGCGCGCTCATCCTGGTGTGAACGTTACTGATGTCTGGCTTGGACGCCCCTGGCACAATAGTCCGAAGACAGTCTACATTAACTTGAAGACCTATATCACAATTCCTGCAAAAGGATGGCACAACACCATGGGTGGACTGCCAGTGCTTTGGGCAGAATATAACACAGTGGATAAAGACGGTAATCCCGTTGACCTCTCTCAGCGTGAGTCCTATTACTATTATACGAATGCTGATGGAACAAAGACCAAAGTGTTCAATGTGAAGAACACACTTACCGCTGAAGAGGCTGCTGCGTATACGATTGAGAACGTGATGGGTGGTGACGATAACTGGCAACCTAACTTGATGTGTGAAGCTTGCAATGCTCCCGTGGTGAAGCAGGAAGGCACACAGGTAACATGGGATGCAGTACCCTACGCTATCTGCTATGTGGTGACACAAGGCGACGAAGTGCTTGCCATTACAACAGAGACTTCCTATAGTCTGCCGGCATCTGCCAAGGCTTCAGAGGCAGAAAAGATTATCACCGTACAGGCCGTCAATGAGTTTGGTGGTTTGAGTAAACTTGGAAAGGCTAATGATGCTACAGGAATCCTGCAGGCAGAAGCCACAGGTGAACTCGCCCTGGAAGGCGTTTATGCAGCTGATGGTACGCAACTTACCACACCAAGCCGCGGACTCAATATCGTGAAGTATCGCGATTCAAAAGGAAATGTTTTAGTTAAAAAAGTATTATATTAGGTTTTTTAGGTTAACAGAAGAGGCTGCCGGGAGGCAGCCTCTTTTTTTTTTGCTAATTTTGTGCGTTGAAAAAAATACTTATGAATTTCAGGTCTGTCATTACTGCTCTTTTACTGCTCCTTCCATTCTGGTGCGGAGCACAGCCCATCTGCCAGATAACTCACTACGATGAGTTCTCCGGGCTTTCGCAGCAGAGCGTGAAGCAGGTGGCTCAGGACGGGCAGGGGATGATTTGGATGGCCACATGGAATGGACTGAACCGCTTTGATGGATACCATTTCAATGTGGTGAAGCCGCATGTGGGTGACGGTATTGGCATTTATTCCGACCGTATCAACGGAATTGTGAAGAATGCGAAGGGCAATCTCTGGTGTCGTATTGACCAACGTTGCTATCTCTTCAATGTGAAGACCTATTGTTTCACTGATTTTCTGACACCTATTGAACAGCGACTGAAAACTACGCTGAAGATTATAAGAATGCGTACTGCACAGGATGGAACCACCGTCTTTGAATGTGAAGGCGGCTCTTTTCTGGTCGTAGAAGACGGAAATCCCGTTGAAACGGCCCAACTGGTAAGTCAGATGCCCCGTAAGAAATACAGGCTTTTGGGCAATAAGCAATACCGGCAGTTTGTGGGCTTCTCTGAGGAGAGTTTCGTTTTTTCTGGTACAGACCGCTTTGGCGTGATTTGGATGATCACACCAGATGGTGACATCTATTATACACGTGATGTAAAGGCGGCGATGACCCGATATCCCGAGCGTATCCCTGACGGAAATCTGATGTTCTCTTTGGTAGATACACAAGGCAATGTGTGGCTGCGTGGTAATGATGGTGTTTCCAAGCTTTCTTTCAGCCGTTATCCCTACGAGCAGTTGGCGCTTCAGCCAGCTTCACCTGGGCGTGCTTTTATGCGTGACTCCAAAGGAAGGATATGGGTGGCCTGCCGTGAAGATGCCACGGTGAGAATCTATTCTTCACAGATGAAATTGCAGGGCTATCTTTCTCCGTCAGGAAAAGTCCAACCGGGTTATGTCTCTTTTGGTGCGCGTGTATATTGTATGCTTGAAGACCGTAATCACCAGATTTGGCTGGGCACCAAACCCGAGGGTCTTTTCCGTTTGCGGGAGCAAGGTGAAGGAGGATTCACTTTGAAGCATTTCCTTTATGACCAGCAGAATGCTTGGTCGTTGGCAGCTGATAATATCTACGACTTGCAGCAGGATGCGCAAGGGAGGTTATGGATAGCTACGATGAAAGGCGGGCTTTGTTGCGTGGAACAGCCAATGGATGATGATCCCCGTTTTTCACGGCTGAAGAATTTTCCTGAAGAGTGTATGTCGCTAAGGCGTATTCTCATTACACGTCAAGGTGTGATGTTGATGGCTAGTACGGGCGGATTGGTAGTTTCCGATAGTCGTGAGCCAATTAACCGGATGAGTTTTCATCGTCATGTAGGTGAAGCCAATCGTGCTTCGAGCCTGAGCAATGTGGCGGTGATGGATGTGGTGGAGGACCGGCAGGGTAAGGTGTTCGTGGCTACTGAGAGCGGCGGCGTAAATCAGATTCTGAATAGTAATCTGCTAGATGACCAGCTCCAGTTCCGCCATTTTGATGAGTCTCACGGATTGCCTTCCGATGTGGCTATCTCGCTGGTTTCTTATGGGGATGCCATCTGGGTGGTGAGCAGTCATTCGCTGATACGTCTTGATCCCACTACGGGTGTGGCAGCAAACTATGATGCCAACTATTGGGAACGGGAATTGCGTTTCACGGAAGCCCATCCGTTGCAGTTGCAGGATGGCCGTTGGCTGATAGGTATGCAGGACGGAGTTATTATGACTTCACTCGATAAAATGGAGCGTCCAGTCGTGGTACCTCGTATTGCCCTGACGAGTATTATGGTACAGAATGGTCGTGATTCGTTGGCTGTGAATGATCTTGACACGCTCATTCTAAGACCCCATGAACGCAATCTCACGGTCAATTTTGCTGCCCTTGACTATGTGGATGCCTCGAATATTCAGTATGCTTTCCGTTTGGAAGGCGATGAGAACCAGTGGAATTTTATCGGTCGAAATCATTCTGCCACTTTCCTCGATATGGAGCCCGGCACCTACCATTTGCAGATACGTTCAACCAACAGCAATGGCGAATGGATGGATAATATCCGGACGCTGACCATCATCGTGAAACCTACTTTCTGGGAGACTCCTTGGGCAAAGTTGCTTTGGATTCTACTAATCGCGGGCGTTGTATATGCTATTGTGCGTACCTTTTTATATATAAAGGCCATTAAGCGCAAGCAGCATGATACACTTGAGGCATATTTGCGGCTGATGGAAGAACGAGAGAATGAGAGAACGTTCTATGAGAAAACAGGAGAACGAGGGAGCGAGGGAACGAGAAATGTTTCGACCCCAGAAGACTCATCAGAAGGTAATCTCTCTCCCACGTCCCCTCGTCCTCTCGTTCCTTCATTAAGCGAGGCCGATGAGGCCTTTATGCGCCGAGTGATGGATTTTATGGAGAAGCATCTCTCCGATTCGGAGGTCAATATCCAGGACATGGCGGATGCCACAGCAACCAGTAAGACAAATCTGAACCGTAAGATGAAATCGCTTCTGGGCGTGACGCCTGCTGATTTCCTCCGACAGAGCCGTATCCAGCGGGCTTGTCAGTTGCTGTGTGAGACCGAAATGTCAATCAGCGAGATAGCTCTGACCTGCGGCTTTGCCGATCAGAACTATTTCAGCAAAGCTTTCCGTTCGCAGAAGGGTGTGAGCCCAAGCTCTTTCCGTGCAAAAGGAATTAATGGGTAACACTTGAAGCCAGAGATACCTAAAGGCGGATTTCGGAATAACTAAACTATAAAATCTCGCGTTTAAGACTGACACCACCGCACACCCCCGATAAATAAAGGGCTGAAGCGTGACAGTCGGACTGACACCACTGACACAACACTGACACACTTTATGACTATGACCTTATAAGGGGTTAAGCGCTGCTTCGCAGCTGGTTAAGCGTCCTTCGGACTGTTTAAGCGCCACTTTCGTGGCTGTTTAAAGGACGTT
>CACZVX010000005.1 GCA_902784755.1 uncultured Prevotellaceae bacterium | reverse complement strand
TTCTCTTGTGAAACTTCCACTCCATATTCTCTACAATATTGAAGAATCTTTCGCAATTCCTTATTTATTACCTTATTGGCTCGTTTCTGCACTGCTGAGATTTTACCATCTTCAATAGCCCTTTCTCCAACTTGATTTCGAGCAGTCTTAATCCAAAACTCAGGCTCTATACGAAGTCCTGTGTATATACGGACACGTTGACGGTTTATTGTTGTGGTCAACCAAATCTGAGCCTTTGTCCCCTTTTTCATCACCAAATTAAAATTGATTCTCATTGAAAACTTCCCTTTGATGTTAATTTCGTTTTCTATCATTATATAATTTATATAATAGGTTAATAATTGAATATGTAAAACAGATTCGACATAAGCCCATATTCACCAAAACATATATCGAACAAGACAAATATACAAAAAATAAATGAGAAAAAGAAATCCATACCATTGTTTTTCCATACTACTGTCCATTTTTCAGCAAAGATACAGCTAAAAAACCAATGAAACAAACCGTAAAAAACAAGGTGGTGTCAAAAAGTGGTGTCAAAATACAAAATTTAAGAAAGTCGTTAATACGTCTTAAACGCTCAACTAAGTTATTGGAAATCAATACATACAATAAGCCCCAAACCATAGTTTGAGGCTTATTCTATAGCTAAAAACAGACTGAAAACGCCCTATTTTTACTCCCACTCGATGGTACCCGTGGGTTTCGGGGTGAGATCGTAGAGCACACGGTTCACGCCAGGAACTTCGGTGATGATGCGCTGCGTGATGTGGTGCAGGAGCGAATAAGGAATCTCCTCGATGGTGGCGGTCATGGCATCACGGGTGTTGACGGCACGGATGATGACAGGCCAGTCCCAACTGCGCTTGTTGTCCTTGACACCCGTTGACTTGTAATCGGGTACAATGGTAAAGTACTGCCATACCTTGCCCTCCAAACCGTTCTTCGCAAACTCTTCGCGCAGGATGGCATCAGACTCACGCAGAGCCTCCAGACGATCGCGGGTGATGGCACCTGTGCAACGGACACCGAGACCAGGGCCAGGGAAGGGCTGACGGAACACCATGTTATCGGGAAGTCCAAGTTCCTTGCCGACCACACGCACTTCATCCTTGAAGAGCAGTTTGATGGGCTCAACCAGTTCGAAGTTCAGGTCTTCTGGCAGACCGCCTACATTGTGGTGAGACTTGACGGGACCCGACTCAACAATGTCAGGATAGATGGTTCCCTGTGCGAGGAAACTGATGCCTTCCTGTTTATGGGCCTCTTCCTCGAACACACGTATAAACTCGGCACCGATAATCTTGCGCTTCTGCTCAGGGTCTGAAACACCTGCCAGTTTGTTGAGGAACCCATCGGTGGCATCAACATACACCAAATTAGCATCCAGCTCATCGCGGAAGACACGTACCACCTGTTCGGGTTCGCCTTTGCGCAACAAACCGTGATTCACATGAACAGACACCAGTTGCTTGCCAACAGCCTTGATGAGGAGGGCTGCCACCACCGATGAGTCAACACCGCCGGAGAGGGCCAGCAGCACCTTCTTGTCGCCAATCTGGGCACGAAGTTCGCTAATCTGTTCTTCAATAAATTTCTGGGCCAGAGCAGGAGTGGTGATGCGCTCCATAGAGGCCGGACGTACGTTTCCTGTAGTCATATAATTATATAATTAAGGGTTTGAGGTTTTAAGGTTTTAATGACTACTCCCACTCGATAGTCGAGGGGGGCTTGGAGGAGATGTCATAGCAGACGCGGTTGACGCCCCTCACCTTATTAATGATCTCATTGGAGACCTTTGCCATGAAATCGTAGGGCAGATGAGCCCAGTCGGCAGTCATAGCATCGGTGCTGGTAACGGCACGGAGGGCTACGGGATGCTCATAGGTACGCTCATCGCCCATAACACCGACGGAACGCACAGCACTCAGGAGAATAACACCTGCCTGCCATATCTGATCGTAGAGGGAGACTTCAATCTCGCCGTCAGTCATAGCAGCGGGAACGCCAGCAGCAAGGACCTTACGGGCTTCTTCGCCAGAGAGTTTCACCTTATAATTGCGGAGTCCGCGGATATAGATATCATCAGCATCCTGAAGAATACGAACCTTCTCAGGAGTGATGTCGCCCAGAATACGGACAGCAAGTCCGGGGCCAGGGAATGGATGACGGGTGATGAGATGTTCGGGCATTTCTAACTGACGCCCCACTCTACGCACCTCATCCTTAAACAGCCATTTCAGAGGCTCACAAAGCTGGAGATTCATCTCCTTGGGAAGTCCGCCCACGTTGTGATGGCTCTTGATGACCTTGCCCGTGATGTTGAGCGACTCGATGCGGTCGGGATAGATGGTGCCCTGTGCCAGCCACTTGGCGTCGGTTATCTTCTTGGCCTCGGCATTGAAGACTTCCACGAAGTCACGGCCTATGATTTTACGCTTCTGTTCGGGATCTGTAACGCCAGCGAGATCTGCAAAGAACTTCTCTGAGGCATCCACACCAATCACATTGAGTCCCAGCACCTTATAGTCTTCCATCACCTGCGTGAACTCATTTTTACGAAGCATGCCGTGATCTACGAAAATACAAGTGAGGTTGCTGCCAATGGCTTTGTTGAGCAAAACGGCAGCCACAGAACTATCCACACCACCGGAAAGGCCGAGAATGACACGGTCGTTACCTATCTGAGCCTTCAATTCTGCCACTGTGGTCTCCACGAAGGAAGCCGCACTCCAGTCCTGACGGCTGCCGCAGATGTTTACCACAAAGTTCTTCAGCAAAAGCGTTCCCTGAACCGAATGGAAAACCTCAGGATGGAACTGTACGGCGAAAACGGGAGCCCCCTCCTGACCTTCCCCCATAGAGAAGGAATAATTACTAAAAGCAGCATACTTCACATCGGCGGTAGAACCAATACAATGGAAATCATTGGGGATGGCGGTGATGGTGTCACCATGACTCATCCACACCTGGGAATGCTGCTCGAAACCTTTGAAAAGAGGATTGGAAGTATCTACGGTCTCAAGATTAGCACGGCCGTACTCACGGCTGCCAACTTTCTCCACCTTTCCACCAAGGGTATAGCTGATGAACTGTGCCCCATAGCAGATACCCAATACAGGCAGACGGCCCATGAAACGACTAAGGTCCACCTTGAAAGCCTCCGGATCATGAACACTATAAGGCGAGCCGCTAAGGATGACGCCAATGACATCAGAGTCGTCCTCAGGGTATTTGTTGTAAGGCAGAATCTCGCAGAACGTATCGAGTTCTCGAACACGGCGTCCAATGAGTTGTGTGGTCTGTGAACCAAAGTCGAGAATGATAATTTTCTGTTGCATACTATATTTAAATTTCAAATTTCAAGATTATATATTATACACAGAGACACAAAGATTGAATGATTCTCTGCATTGGATTATTATAATTTTCTCTGTATCTCCGTGTCTCTGTGCACATATTTTATTTATTTTTGATTTCCTGCAGAAACTGTTCAGCTTGATCAAGTGTATCGATTTTGCCCACGTCCATCAGTCGCAAGTCTTCTTTCAGATAACCACTAATGACGTACGAAGACGCATTCTTCAGATAAAAATCCATAATGGGAAAACGGTCGGGCTCTTCCTTCATGGGTTCAAACAAAGCAGGATGGAAAACATGGATGCCGCTGAAAGCGAATTTCTTAAGTGAAGAGTGATCTACCGCCGTCTTATTATCGGAGATGGGGCCTTTGAGTTCGCCTGTCTCGATGTTTGTCCAACCTTGCAAGCGCATGCTGTCATCGAAAAGAAGATAGCGTTTGGTATGGCGGGGACTAACCAGCAAAGTGGCATCTTTGTCTTGCACCTGCTCATAAAAAGCGGCAAGATCCACATTGCTGAGGATATCGACATTATGAATAAGAATGGGACTTTCTGTAGTAAAAAGGGCCTTCGCTTTCTTAATGCCGCCACCCGTTTCGAGAAGCCCGTTTCGCTCATCACTCACACGGATATCAAGTCCAAAATTCTGATTGGCTGCAAGATAACCGATGATTTGGTCGGCAAAATGATGCACGTTGACAACAATTCGTTCGAAACCGGCATCCTTGAGTTTCGTCACTACATGCCAGAGCAGCGGCTGTCCCCCCACCCTTACCAACGCTTTAGGCTTCGTATCGGTAAGTGGCTTCAGGCGAGTGCCCAGACCTGCGGCGAAAATCATTGCTTGTTTCATAGCGCACAAAGGTACTATAAAATGAGCACAATACAAAATAAAAAAAGAAAAAAGTGCCTTACTTTGGCAAGAGGGTCTGCGTGATTCCCTGTTCCCGATGACAGATGCGGACTTCAATGCCGAACTTGCGATGAATGTGCTCAGCCAAATGCTGCGCACTATAGACGCTGCGATGCTGTCCACCCGTACAACCGAAGGAGAACATCAATGAAGTGAAACCACGCTGAATATATCGACGCACATGGGCATCCGCTAACCGATAGACGCTCTCGAGGAAGGTGAGAATCTCACCATCATCCTCCAAAAAGCGGATTACCGGCTCATCCAAACCTGTTAGTTTTTTGTAAGGTTCGTAACGACCAGGGTTGTGGGTACTTCGGCAATCGAACACATAACCACCTCCATTGCCGCTCTCATCTTCGGGAATTCCCTGACGATAGGAGAAGCTGAATACGCGTACTACCAACGGACCCTTCCCATCGTATTTTGAATAAGTTGCAGGACCATCCTGCGGATGCGCCTTATAGACGTTCTTTCCTGCTGTCTTATAGCCATCAGCACGACTTACTGCAGGCTGTTCAATCTGAGCAAACTGTGGTAATTCCGTAAGACGACGAAGCATATCCACGAGATAAGGATACTGACGGGAAAGAGAATAACCGAAGCCACCCTCGCCTTCCTTAAGCAGTTCACGAAGATTCTGCATGGCTGGCGGTATGGAATCAATGAAATGTTTTTTGCGTTCAAAATAGCCACGGAAGCCATAGGCGCCCAGAACCTGTAAAGTGCGAAAAAGAACATACAAGGCCAGACGCTCCACGAAGTGACGGGTAGAAGGAACCTCAATATATTGCTTCAGCGACTGATAGTATTCCATCACCAGATCGCGCCTCAATTTATGTGGATATTTGGCGGAAGCCTGCCAAAGGAAAGAAGCTAAGTCATAGTAGAAAGGTCCACGTCTACCCCCTTGGAAATCAATAAAATATGGTATAAGCTCAGCATCACCATTCCCGTCTTTTTTATCCTTGACCAGCATCACATTGCGAGCCTGAAAGTCACGATAAAGAAAACCGTCACAATCCTCGGCCGTAAGATCTTTTGCCATCATACGGAAATTGGCTTCAAGCTTCAGTTCATGGAAATCAAGGTCGGTAGGTTTCAGAAAACAATACTTGAAATAATTGAGGTCGAAAAGCACACTGTCCTGATCAAAAACAGGCTGCGGATAACAATTCTTCCAATCAAGTCCGTGGGCACCACTCATCTGAATATTCGCAAGCTGACGAATTGTACGCTTAAGCAGTTCCTTTTCATATTGGTTATAACGCCCACCTGCCTCGCGACCTCCACGAATGGCATCAAAAAGAGACACGCTACCTAAATCGTCTTGCAAATAGCGCAACTCATCCTCACTAGCTGCCAGCACTCGTGGAACAGGCAACTGCTGCTGATAGAAATGACGTGACAGATAAATAAAGGCATGGTTCTCATCACGGCTGGTACCGATAACACCAACCACACTTTTACCATCAGAGCCGAACATACGATAATACTCACGGTTACTGCCGGCACCGGGAAGTTTCTCTACATTCAAAGGAGCTTCCCCACTCCATCTTTTATATAATTCAACAAGCTGTTGCATAATTCTCTATACTCTACACTCTCGCTGACGAACGGCTTCGAAAAGCAGAATCGCAGCACTCACCGAAACATTCAATGAATCAAGTTGCCCTAACATAGGTATACGGATATGGGCATCGGCAGCACGACGCCATATGTCAGTAAGTCCGGTGGATTCCGTACCCATCACGATTGCTGTACCCTGGCGCATATCCGTGTCATAATAAAGATGAGAATCCTGTAACTGAGCCGTAAGGATACAGATACCCTTCTCCTTCAGGTAAGTAATACATTCCTCAGAACTGCAAGCTACACAGGGCACACTGAAAATGGCTCCAACAGAACTGCGAATAAGATTAGGATTGAAAAGATCAGTCAGGGGATCACAAATAACAACGGCATCAGCACCAGCAGCATCAGCGCTACGAAGGACAGCACCCAGATTTCCTGGTTTCTCCACCCGTTCAAGCACAACAATGAGCGGATGCTCAGAAAGTACAAGATCCGTCAACTTCAGGAAACGGGAACGTACGATAGCCGTCAGCCCCTCAGTACCTCCGCGATAGGCTATTTTTTCATATACGGTCTTTGAAACTTCAAAACAACTGGCGGCACCAACATAAGCCTCAGGAAGCTGGTCGCCACGCTCTTGCATAATAGATTGACAATAAAAAATGCTATCCACCTCAAATCCGGCATCCAGACAATGCTGAAGTTCACGGCAGCCTTCCACAACAAAAAGTCCAGCCTTGCGGCGTTCAGCTGACTTCTGCTGAAGGGCAACCAAATGTTTTACCTTCGGATTTTGAACACTCGAAATATACTGTTCTGCCATCATATTGAAAAGTATGCTGCAAAGGTAATAAAAAAGAACGAAGAATGAAGGAAAAAAGGACACAAAAAAAATCGGATGCTGTCACAGCGCCCGATTTTCAAAAAACAAACTACTTAAAAACTAATCTACTAAAACAAATCAAAAAAATATCTTTATTCGGGACTTCCCGATATTATCTTTCGAAATTCTGCTGCAAAGTTAGAAAGTTTTGTGTATTCATACAAATCTTTTTGCACTTTTTTGCTCAAAATAAGAGAAAATAGCAAAATAATGGCCGACAATTTGCTTGCCGGCCATCATTTTGTCAACTAGACTTTGCAAAATTGTAATTTAAATATCAATTTTTTATGCGATTTACATCATACCGCCCATTCCTGGAGCTCCACCCATTGGCATGGCAGGTTTCTCTTCCGGTTTGTCAACAATAAGGCATTCCGTTGTGAGGAACATTCCTGCAATACTAGCAGCATTCTCCAAAGCTACGCGAGCAACCTTTGCAGGATCAATCACACCAGCCTCACGAAGGTCCTCGTACTTATCGAGACGGGCATTGTAACCAAAGTCACCTTCACCCTCGCGAACTTTCTGTACGACAACAGCACCTTCGCCACCTGCGTTAATCACAATCTGACGGAGAGGCTCCTCAATGGCACGCTCTACAATGTTGATACCTGTCTGCTCATCAGCATTGTCACCCTTCAGGGCCTTCAGGCTGTCAAGAGCACGAACATAAGTGACGCCACCACCGGCAACTACACCTTCTTCAATTGCAGCACGAGTAGCACAAAGAGCATCGTCAACACGATCTTTCTTCTCCTTCATCTCTACTTCGCTGTTAGCACCGACATAGAGTACAGCTACACCACCAGCCAACTTAGCCAGACGCTCCTGCAGCTTCTCCTTATCATAAGATGAAGTTGTGTTGGAAATCTCATTCTTAATCTGAGCTACACGGTCAGCAATAGCTTCTTTCTGTCCAGCACCGTTAACGATGGTAGTATTATCCTTTGAAATCACCACCTTGTCACAAGTTCCGAGCATATCAAGCGTTGCCTGCTCCAACTTCAAGCCCTTTTCCTCAGAGATAACCAGACCTCCAGTCAGTACAGCGATATCCTCGAGCATAGCCTTGCGACGATCGCCAAAGCCAGGAGCCTTCACAGCGCAAACCTTCAAACCTGCACGCAAACGGTTTACTACCAATGTAGTCAATGCCTCAGAATCAACATCCTCAGCAATGATCAGCAACGGCATTCCGTTCTCTGCAGCTGGCTGGAGCACGGGCATGAGATCCTTTAAGTTACTGATCTTTTTATCATAGATAAGGATGCGTGGATGATCCATCACACATTCCATCTTGTCGGCATCAGTCATGAAATATCCTGACAGATAGCCACGATCAAACTGCATTCCCTCTACCACACCGATATGAGTGTCACGGCTTTTACTTTCCTCAATAGTGATGACACCATCCTTAGAAACCTTACGGAAAGCCTCAGCAAGGAGCTTACCAATCTCAGGGTCGTTGTTTGCAGAAACGGTAGCCACCTGTTCAATCTTGTCGTAGTTGTTGTCCACCTTTTCTGCATTCTGCTTGATATAATCAACAACAGTATTCACAGCCTTGTCAATACCACGTTTCAAATCCATAGGATTAGCACCAGCTGTCACATTCTTCAGACCTTCATTTACGATAGCCTGTGCCAAAATTGTTGCAGTTGTTGTTCCATCACCAGCATCATCACCAGTCTTAGAAGCAACACTCTTTACCAACTGTGCACCCGTATTCTCGAAGTGATCTTCAAGTTCAATTTCCTTAGCTACGGTTACACCATCCTTGGTAATCTGTGGAGCACCAAACTTCTTCTCAATCACAACGTTACGTCCTTTAGGACCAAGTGTCACTTTAACTGCATTAGCCAACTGATCCACGCCATTCTTAAGCAGGTCGCGGGCCTCAATATTGAATTTAATATCTTTTGCCATAATTCTTAATTGATAATTGAAAATCGCGAAGCGATAACTCTTAACTCTTAATTCTTAATTCTTAACTCTTAATTACTTGATAATTGCAAGTACATCACTCTGACGCATCATCAGATACTTCTCACCGTCAAATTCCAGTTCGGTACCTGCGTATTTTCCATAAAGCACTTCATCGCCTGCTTTAAGAATCATTTCCTCGTCTTTTGTTCCGTTGCCTGCAGCAACAATCTTGCCGCGCAAAGGTTTCTCCTTAGCCGTATCAGGAATGATGATACCACCAATTTTCTCTTCTGCCGGTGCTGGCAATACCAACACGCGATCACCTAAAGGTTGAATATTCATAGCTTTTTAATTTTAAAATTTATTTTTAAACTTTACCCCATACTTTGCCAAAACCGTGCCAAAGTGTCACCACCATTTAGCAGCCGACAATTTGTCAGTGCAAAAAAAAATAAAAAACGTCTTTTTTTTTGTATTTTTCCCACTTATTACTATCTTTGCAGAAATATTTGAACATAACTCATTTTTTATAAATACAGATACCTTATGAAAGATTTCTTTAAAAATGTTTTTGCTACCGTTGTAGGTATTGCTTTATTTTTAGCTATCATGGGCTTTTTCGCTTTTATCTCTATCATCGGAATGATTGCTTCAGGTGATTCTGCTGTAAAAGTAAAGAACAACTCCGTACTTGTGCTTAATCTGGACGGTGTCCTCAGTGAGCGAGGCGATACTGATTTCATGAGTCAATTCATGGGCCAGATGAGTCCCTCTGCAGGCCTCGATGAAATCTTGGAAGCCATAGAAAGGGCTAAAGACAATGACAATGTGAAGGGTATCTATATTGAAGCCGGTGCATTCGGCAGCGACTCACCTGCATCCAATCAAGCTATCCGTGATGCACTTCTCGATTTCAAGAAGAGTGGAAAATGGATTGTTGCTTATGGTGATCAGTATATTCAGAGTGCTTACTATATCTGTAGTGCAGCTGATCAGATGTGGATTAATCCTTATGGTGAAATCGACTGGCATGGTTTAGGTTCTACACCTTATTATTTAAAAGATGTAATGGCTAAGTTTGGTATCAAAATGCAGCTTACCAAAGTGGGAACCTATAAGAGTGCCCCTGAAACATATACAGCAGACAAGATGAGCGATGCCAATCGCCAGCAAGTTACTGAGTACATTACCGGTATCTGGGATAAGATGCTTACGGATGTAGCTGCTTCCCGCAAGCTCACCAAAGAACAGCTGAATACTTATGCCGACAGCGTCACCATGTTTAATACGACAGCTCAATACCAGCAGCAAAAGCTGATTGACAAGGCACTCTATTATGACCAGGTAAAGCCCGAAATCCGCAAATTACTCAAAATTGACGAGGACAAGGAAATTAACACCGTAGGCATCAGTTCTATGCTCGCTACACAAGGAAAGAAGAACAAGGGCGAAGAGATTGCCGTCTATTATGCCTACGGAAATATCGTAACCCGGGATGTTGAAAACCAGATTATGGGTGGCGGCCATTCCATTGTGGGCGTTGACGTAGCGGAAGACTTGGAAAAGTTAGCCAAAGACGATAAAGTGAAAGCCGTGGTGTTGCGTATCAACTCTGGCGGAGGTTCTGCTTATGCCTCAGAACAAATTTGGCGTGCCGTTACACGACTGAAGGCTAAAAAGCCTGTTGTTGTCAGCATGGGAGGTTTGGCTGCCTCTGGCGGTTATTACATGAGTTGTGCAGCCAACTGGATTGTGGCAGAGCCTACAACATTAACTGGAAGTATTGGTATTTTTGGCATGTTCCCCGATTTCAGCGGACTGCTCACCGAGAAACTGGGTGTGAAGTTTGATGAGGTGAAGACCAATAAGAACACCACATTCGGAACGATGGCCCGTCCTTTCAACCAAGAAGAAATGGCCGTACTTGACAAATATATCCAACGCGGCTACGAACTGTTCCGCAAGCGTGTGGCTGACGGTCGTAAACAGCCTGTTGATTCTATTGAGAAGATTGCACAAGGCCACGTTTGGCTTGGAAAGGACGCCCTTGGTATCAAGCTCGTAGATCAGTTGGGTAATCTCAACGATGCTGTGAAGAAAGCAGCTGAATTGGCTAAGCTGAAAGAGTATCATACGAGTGCTTATCCCGCAAAGGCTACTTGGCAAGAGCAGCTGCTCAAGCAGGCTACAGGAAGAGGCGGCAACTATCTCGATCGCGAACTCCGCATGACATTGGGAGAGTTCTATGCACCTTTCATGCATCTCCGTACCATCAGTCAGCAAGATGCCATTCAGGCAAGAATCCCATTTGAACCTAACATCAAATAAACGATTCATCATCATTAACTGAGAAATGGAAGGCGACTTCATCAAGATCAATGAATGGCTCACTCCGCTTAGCTGGCTCTATGGACTAGGCGTGGGGTTCCGCAACCACCTTTTCGAGATTGGTATCTTGAAAAGCAAAAGCTTTGATGTTCCTGTCATCTCGGTGGGAAACATCACAGTTGGTGGTTCTGGAAAGACACCCCACGTGGAATACCTTATCCGTCTGCTTCAAGATAAAGTGAAAGTAGCGGTCTTGAGTCGGGGCTATAAGCGGAAAAGCAAGGGCTATGTGCTGGCTAACAAACAAAGTACTGCCCGGGAAATAGGTGATGAGCCTTACCAGATCATGAAAAAGTTCTCTGACATCTATGTGGCTGTTGATAAGAATCGCTGTGAAGGTATAGAGCGTCTGACTTCCGATGAAAATACAAAGAATACGGATGTGATACTGCTTGACGATGCTTATCAACACCGTTATGTGAAACCTGGCATCAATATATTACTCGTGGACTACCACCGTTTGATCATCTATGACAAACTTCTTCCTGCAGGACGATTGCGTGAACCTCAAAGCGGAAAATCAAGAGCCGATATCGTCATCATCACGAAATGCCCTGCCGACCTGAAGCCGATGGAGTTCCGCGTTCTCACGAAGGCGCTAGACCTCTTCCCCTATCAGAAACTCTTCTTCACCACTTTGGAATACGACCATCTGCAGCCTGTTTATTGTGGAGACAATCTGCCGCTGGAAAACATTCCCGAAGATATGCATGTGCTGCTTCTCACTGGTATTGCATCACCCAAGCAGATGATAGTGGATTTACAGCCCTTTGTGAAGGACATACGTCCGATGACATTTGCCGATCATCACCAGTTCAGAAAAAGCGATCTTCGCAAACTCAATGAGCAGTTCGCAGCTATGCCAGAGCCCAAGATGATTATTACGACTGAGAAAGATAATGCCCGCCTTTTCGGTTTGGAAGGACTCTCTGAAGAGGTGCGCCATCATATTTATCAACTGCCCGTACGCATTAAGTTCATGTTAGAGCAGGAACAAGAGTTTAACGAAAAAATCATTGGTTATGTACGAAAAAATTCAAAAAACAGCATCCTGGCTAAAGCAAAGGATGACCACAAGTCCAAAGACAGCAATCGTGCTGGGAACGGGCCTCGGACAATTAGCTTCAGAAATAACTGACACCTACGAATTCCCTTACGGCGACATTCCAAACTTCCCGGTTTCTACGGTTGAAGGCCATAGCGGCAAACTTATTTTCGGAAAGCTTGGCGGAAAAGACATTATGGCCATGCAGGGACGCTTTCATTACTATGAAGGCTATAGTATGAAAGAGGTGACCTTCCCCATCCGCGTGATGTATGAACTGGGCATTCAGACCCTTTTCGTGAGCAACGCTGCCGGAGGCATGAATCCCGAATTCAAGATTGGTGATCTGATGATTATCACAGATCATATTAATTTCTTCCCCGAACATCCGCTTCGTGGCAAGAATTTCCCCACAGGCCCGCGCTTCCCTGACATGCATGAACCTTACGATCTTAAGCTGGTGGAATTAGCCGATGAGATCGGACGTGAGAAAGGCATCAAACTACATCATGGTGTCTATGTAGGCGTGCAGGGACCCACCTTCGAGACCCCAACGGAATACAGAATGTATCGCTTATTGGGAGGCGACACAGTAGGCATGAGCACAGTACCTGAAGTCATCGTTGCCAACCATTGCGGTATCCGCACTTTCGGTGTCTCCATCGTAACTGACTTAGGGGGATTCGATGTTCCCGTTGAGGTTTCCCATGAGGAGGTGCAGGAGGCTGCGAACATTGCACAACCCAAGATGACAGAAATCATGCGCGAAATGATTCGCAGAAGCTGAAGTTAAAAGATTAAAGATTAAAGGTTAAAGATTAGCGTTAATCGATGACAGATATTTCCAAGCTCGGTGAGTTTGGCCTCATCAAGCATCTCACCAAGGATATCCTACCGCAAAATAGCAGTACGCTGAAAGGTGTTGGCGATGATTGCGCCGTCCTTTCATACCCTGACAAACAGGTGCTCGTCACCACCGACATGCTGATGGAGGGCGTGCATTTCGACCTCACCTATATCGACATGCAACATCTGGGCTATAAATCAGCCATGGTGAATATCTCGGACATATTCGCCATGAACGGAACCCCACGTCAGATGATTGTAAGCATAGCGCTCAGCAAGCGCTTCAAAGTAGAAGACTTGGAACAGTTCTATGCCGGTCTCCGTATGGCTTGCGACAAATGGGGCATCGACATTGTTGGCGGCGACACCACTTCTTCTTATACCGGACTTGCCATCAGCATAACCTGTATCGGTGAAGCAAATGCCGACGAAGTGACCTATCGCAATGGGGCCCACGACACGGATCTGATTTGTGTCAGTGGCGATTTGGGGGCAGCTTACATGGGGTTGCAATTGCTGGAACGTGAGAAGTCGGTTTATTATCAGCAACTGGATGAGCTTCAAAAGAAAATTGCCAAGGCAAAGGCAGAAGGCGATACAGCCAAACTGAACACGCTTAACGCCCAACGCTCCTCACTGAACGATTTCCAACCTGATTTTGCAGGAAAGGAATATCTGCTGCAACGGCAATTGAAGCCCGAAGCCCGTGGTGATATCATTCAGAAACTTCGGGAAGCCAACATTCATCCCACTTCCATGATGGATATATCCGACGGACTATCTTCCGAACTCCATCACATCTGTGAGCAAAGTGGTGTGGGATGTCGTATCTACGAGAAAAACCTGCCGATAGATTATCAGACAGCAGTCATGGCCGAAGAACTGAATATGAATGTCACCACCTGCGCCCTCAATGGCGGGGAAGACTATGAACTGCTGTTTACCGTTCCAATCGGTGACCACGAGAAAATTGAAATGATCGATGATGTAAAACTCATTGGACATATTACCCGTAAGGAACTTGGTATGATGCTCATAAGCCGTGACAATCAGGAGTTTGAACTGCAGGCACAGGGATGGAATCCGCTGAAGAGTTAAGAATGACGAGGTAGGAATGACGGGTTTTATTTCTTAAAAGAAGTTAACAACCAAAAGATTCTTTCTTCTTCATTCTTCATTTATAATTTTTCGTCGTACCTTTGCAACCGCAAATCAGAGATGAGCCTTTTTAAAGTGCGAGTCAAAGAAATGCGAATGGTGCCTTAGCTCAGTTGGTAGAGCATCGGACTGAAAATCCGTGTGTCCCCGGTTCGATTCCTGGAGGTACCACTCCTCCTTTCATTATGAACCCCGTTTACGACATTTGTTGTAGCGGGGTTTTTTCATTATTTCTAACAAAGGTCCATGTTTTTCATTTTATTTTCGTATATTTGCACTCAAACAAACAAAATCTACGAAAATGAGAAAATCTATCCTTACCCTTGCATTGTTGGCAGTATGCATGCTTGTCAATGCACAAGAGAACAAGTACGAAAAGTATTTCAAGAATGTTCCTTTCCCCATGAAGGCTTTCTGTGAACCACAGTTCCCCAAGAATGAAGTAAGCTTGAAGGACTTCGGAGCTGTGGGCGATGGCCAGAGCCTTTGCACGGAAGCCTTTGAAAAGGCTGTGGATGCCCTGACAAAGAAAGGCGGCGGTCGCCTGATTGTTCCTGAAGGCGTATGGCTTACGGGACCCATCGTGTTGAAGAGCAACATTAACCTTCATATTAAGGAAGGTGCCATCATCCTTTTTTCTCCCGACGAAAAGCTCTATCCCATCGTGGAAACTTCTTTCGAAGGACTTGACACCCGTCGCACACAGTCGCCGCTCACTGCCCGGAATGCTGAGAACATTGCCATCACCGGTCGTGGTGTCATCGATGGCAATGGTCGCTGGTGGCGTCCGTTAAAGAAGCAGAAGGTGACAGAATCCCAGTGGAAGGAGATGACTTCCGGTGGCGGTGTCTTCAAGCGTGATGACCTTTGGTACCCTTCCGAAAGTTATCTGGAAGGTGAGAAGACAGCCCAGATGAATGTTCCCAGGGGCCAGCTTTCCGAGGAGCAATGGCTCAATATCCGTAAGTTCCTGCGTCCTGTGATGATCAGCCTGGTTGGTTGTAAGAATGTGCTGCTGAAGGATGTCATATTCCAGAATTCCCCAGCCTGGAACATTCACCCGCTGATGTGCGAGAATCTCATCGTAGATAATATTCTGGCAAAGAACCCGAGCTATGCCCAGAATGGTGATGCCATCGATGTGGAGTCGTGCAAGAATGTGCTTATCGTGAATTCCAAGTTTGATGCCGGCGATGACGGTATCTGCGTGAAGAGCGGAAAGGATGCCGACGGACGCCGCCGCGGACGTCCCACCGAGAACATGATTGTGGATGGCTGTACGGTGTTTGCCGGGCACGGAGGTTTCGTGGTGGGCTCTGAGATGAGTGGCGGCGTGAACAATATCCTCGTGCAGAACTGTCAGTTCCTGGGCACCGACGTGGGCTTACGCTTCAAAAGCTGTCGGGGTCGCGGAGGTGTCGTGAAGAATATTTACATCAAGAACATCGCTATGACAGACATCAAGTCTGACGCCATTATTTTCAATCTCTTCTATGGAGGAAAGTCTGTGATTGAAATGAATGCGAGCGGCGAGAAGGTTAATAACATTCAGCCCATGCCCGTTGATGAAACCACTCCCGAGTTCCGCGACATCCATATTAAAGACGTGGTGTGCCAGGGAGCCGGACGTGCCATGCTCTTCAATGGTCTGCCGGAAAAGCCTATCGACGGCATCGATTTGAAAGACATCACCATCTATGCATCCCAGGACGCGGAGTTCTACAACTGCAAAGGTGTGAAAAAAGACAACGTGAAGGTGATTGTGAGAAAATAAGCTGCAAGACAGGATAAAAACATCAGAATTACCTGTTTTTACCAAAATCTGGCAAAATAGTATCATTATTATTGTTTGAAAAGTCCTATCTTTGCAGCAGTTTTTCTAATAAAATCAACTAATTAAACATCTTTATGAAGAAATCTTTTCTGATAGCAGCCCTCGCAGCCCTTACTTTCCAGACCGTTCGGGCAGACAATGTGATGATTCAAACCCCGAACACGACCATGATCATCAAGGCTGAAAACGGACAGGAACTGAAGTTTGCCTACTACGGCGACCGGGTCAACAATGCCGAAGCATCACAGTTAGCTGAAGCAGGTATCGATCTGAATACGCCTGCCTATCCCGTCTTCGGACAATCCGACATGGTTCAGTTACCCGCATTGCAAGTGGTTCATAGCAACGGACAGCTCGTACTCTACCCCACCGTTGACAATGTTTCCACCGAAAAGGAAGGCAACGGCACTGTGACTTGCATTACCATGACCGACAAACAATATCCCGTCACGGTGAAGGTGTTTTATAAGACCTACACAAGTTGTGATGTGATTGAAACATGGACAGAGATTTCTCACAAGGAGAAGAAGGCCATCCGCCTGCAACGCTTCGACTCCGGTCATCTCGCCTTCCCGCAAGGGAATGCCTGGATGATGCATTTCCATGGTGACTGGGGCGCTGAGTTCTATCCTACAACAGAACCTGTTACAGCGGGTCTGAAGACCATCCGCAATTCCGATGGCGACCGTAACACCCACCTCGATGCGCCCGAGATGATGATTTCCCTCGACGGGAAACCTCAGGAGAACAGTGGCAAGGTCATCGGTGCCGCCCTTTGCTGGAGCGGAAACTATGAACTGCGGCTCAATACCACACACAACAGAATTCACCATTTCTATGCCGGCATCTCACCACAGGCTGCCGAATATATTCTGGAACCCGGTGAGAAATTCACCACGCCGAAGCTTGCCCTGTGTATGAGTAGTGAAGGCTTAGGTGGTGTCAGCCGCAATTTCCACCGCTGGGCACGCCATGAGGGATGGCTCCATCAGGGCGACAAGACGCGTGAAATCCTGCTCAACTCCTGGGAAGGTGTTGTTTTCAACGTGAACGAAAAAGGAATGTTCCAGATGATGGAAGACATTAAGGAGATGGGTGGTGAACTGTTCGTGATGGACGACGGGTGGTTCGGTGAGAAATATCAGCGCAACGACGACAGGAGTACGCTCGGCGACTGGATGGTTGACCGCAAGAAACTGCCTGGTGGCATCAAGACACTTGTCGACAAAGCCAAAAGTCTGGGCATTCACTTCGGCATCTGGATTGAGCCCGAAAGCGCCAACACCATCTCTGAATTCTACGAGAAGCATCCCGACTGGGTGTTGCAGGAGAAAGGTCACGACTTGAAGCAGGGACGCGGAGGCACCCAGGTGCTCTTGGATATGTGTAACCCTAAGGTGCAGGACTTTGTCTTTCAGGTCGTTGACAACCTGATGACAGAGAATCCCGACATTGCCTATATCAAATGGGATGCCAACTGCTCTCTTCAGAACTACGGCTCCAATTATCTTCCCGCCGGAAAACAAAGTCATCTTTATATTGAATACCATCGCGGCCTCCTGAAGACGCTCGAGCGTGTCCGCGCCAAATATCCCAAGCTGGTCATTCAGGACTGCTCCTCAGGCGGCGGCCGTGTGAACTACGGACTGCTCCCCTACTTCGAAGAGTTCTGGACCTCCGACAACAACGACCCCTTCCAGCGCGTTTTCATCCAGTGGGGCACCTCCTATTTCTTCCCTTCCAATGCAATGGCTCAGCACATTGCCCACTCGCCTTACTGGAACACAGGCCGCACCTCTCCCATCAAGTATCGCACCGACGTAGCCATGAGCGGACGCCTGGGCGTTGAACTGCAGCCTGCCAATATGACCGCCGAGGAACGGGAGCAGACCAAGCGTGCCATCAGCGACTACAAGAAGATTCGCGACGTGGTGCAACTGGGCAATCTCTATCGTCTGGTGTCACCTTTCGACGAGAACACCAATCTCTCCTCATTCCTCTACACCAACGATGCCAAGGACCGGGTCGTACTCTTTGCCCATCGCGTGAAATACCTCTATAATATGGTTGTTCCGCGTGTACGCCTGGCAGGACTCGATGCCACGAAGAACTACCGTATTAAGGAAATCAACGTGAAGATCAACGAAAATCCCTGCTATCTCGACGGCAAAGTCGTTAGTGGCAGACTCCTGATGGAAGCTGGTCTCAACATTCCTTTGGATAAAGACTACGCCAGCCGAGTTTTTGAACTTACGGCCGAATAAGTCATGCCTGCAGGGGCGTCTGCAAACAAATAAATAAAAAAAACAGCGAAAAATTTGGTAATGCCGAAAAAAGGCATTACCTTTGCACTCGCTTTCGACCAAAGCCAGTTTTCACGAACTGTAAGGAAGGATGGTAGAGTGGTCGAATACACCGGTCTTGAAAACCGGCGTGCTGAGAGGCACCGGGGGTTCGAATCCCTCTCCTTCCGCAAGCAGTTAGAAAGGACACCTGTAAGGGTGTCCTTTTATATTATGCCTCGGCCATCAAGCTTGCTTGAAATGGTTGAGGCAGAATAAAAAAAGACTGTCGTATTGCGACTTTCTAAATGCTTGCAGGGGCCCCTGCGGCGAGCAGTATGGGATGGGCGAAGCCAATTCCTCTCCACAAACGTACAAACGAAGAACCGCCGACTATTTTTTAGCCGGCGGTTTCTTTTTTTCATGATTACTTGAATATCTTTTGGGCAAATTCCGTCAGGTAAATGCGCCAGTTGCGCCAGATATGGCCACCGTCAGTTTCACGGTATTCATATTTGTAGCCCTGCTCATCGAGATATCTGCGAAGATCGGTATTGCTCTTGTACAGGAAATCCGTCTTACCGATGGCGATCCAATAGAGCTTCGGACGGCTGTTGAAAAGCTTCTGAAGCTTCGCCTGAGCCTCCTTGTTGGCCATCAGCTGCTCATAGAACGGAGCCTGCGGATCGATGTTCCCGTCAAGATGCAGACCTGCAGAGAAGAGTCCGTAATAATTGAACGTTTCTGGATAGCGCATGGCTATGTGGAACGTATGGCCGCCACCCATCGACAAGCCGCAGACAGCACGCCCGTTACGGTTCTTCTGCGTACGGTAGTTGGCATCTATGAAACTCACGATATCCTTGAAACTCTCATCCATCGTGGCTTCTGCCTTACCGTCCTGATGGCCCATGAACGAAGGCTTGTACATGCCTCTCGACCATTCGCCGGGAGCAGCCTGGCAATTGGGATTACCGTTGGGCATCACCACAATCATGGGCTTGGCCTTTCCCTGTGCCACCAGGTTGTCGATGATCTGTGCCGCGCGCCCGAGTGTCGTCCAGGCATCCTCGTCACCTCCGGCACCATGAAGCAGGTAAAGCACCGGATAGCGTCCGCCCTTCTCATAACCCGCTGGCGTATAAACCGTCATGCGGCGCTTCATCTTCAGCGTAGGACTGTCGTACCACACCTTCGCCACATTGCCGTGAGCCACCTCGTTCACTTTGTAGAAATCGCCCTTGTCACCCTTGTCCTTCGAAACGATGAAGATATTGGTAAACGTAGCGATGTCGCGGTTGATGTAAGCATTCGAAGGATCCAGCATGCGCATCCCGTCAACCGTCAGACTGTAACTGTAGAGCTCCGGGGCAAGCGGCTGCGAAGTGAAGCTCCACACCCCGTTCTTTCCCTCCTTCAACTCAGCCGAGCCCTGCGTCTCCTGAACGCCATAGGGAGTCTCCACCTTCGCCATGGGGAGGAAATCACCCGTCACCTCCACCTTCACGGCCTTCGGGGCAAACACATTGATTGTCACCGAACCGTCGCCGTTCACCACGGGCGATTCGATCTGCGTACCGGCAAACAGCGCCTCCTGAGCCATTCCCGTCAGCGCGAAGGCCACAGTCATAATTGATAATAAGATTCTTTTCATAAGTATGATTTTTAAAACAACAATTCATGATCTATTTTAGAAAGCTCGTGCGCACACGCGCCTCCAATTCAGGATGCCCTTCCTCTGCAACGTTCAGCCGCTTTATCATCCAGGCCATGTTACGGCCCAGCGTACGCATGGTTTGCAATCCCTCCTCATCACGCTCCACCTCCCTCGGCGAATGACCGTAAGCGATATTCCAATATTGCGAAGTCACCAGCGGCATATTCAGCATCGTAAAATACATGTTCAGACGCTCAAAAGCCGCAGTGGCACCTCCACGACGGCAAACCACCACACTGGCAGCCGGCTTGAACATCAGGTAACGGCTCAGCGAATAGCACACACGGTCCATCAGCGCACAAAGCGAACCGTTGGGACCACCGTAATAGACGGGTGACCCGACCACCAGTCCGTCAATACCGTCGGCAAGCACATCCCTCACCTTTGTATAAAGCGCATCGCCATACGTGCACCGCCCCGTACGTCCGCACCATCCGCAGGCAATACATCCCTGCACGGCAGCTTTCCCAAGGTCAACCGTTACGGTCTCAATGCCCTCCTTCTGCAGCGTTTCAGCCACTTCATCAAGCACCCTGCGCGTGTTCCCGTTCTCATGCGGACTGCCATTGATCAGCAAGACTCTCTTTCCCATCTGCAGCCTATTTTACGTACTTTATTTTATTCAGGTCGCGCGGCTTCGCAGCAGGTTGTTCGTCAGGATAGCCGATGGCAAGAATATAAAGCAGTTCATAGCCCTCGCTGAATCCCAGACGGTCGAGATAAGGCTTTGCCTCCTCATTCGCTTTCAGGAAACGCACAGGACCCCCCAGACAGCAAGTCCCCAGACCCAGCGACTGCGCGGCGAGCATCATGTTCTCCCCCAGCATGCCCGCATCCAACTGTCCGCGGTCTTTCGGCGTAGCCACACAGATCAGATTGGGCGCATTGCGGAACATATTCTTAAAATTAGGATCACGCTTCACCTGCTCAGGATTGGCCTTCTTGTAGATGTCCGTAAGCCCCTGGATAAAAGCATAGTCCTCCACGATACAGATCTCCCAAGGCTGACGGTTGCTGCCACTGGGTGCATTGATGCCGCAAATCGCAATCTGCTCCAGTTTCGCATGTTCCACCGGCTTGTCAAGATACTTGCGTATGCTCCTTCGCGCCATCATATTGTCAATCACCTCGTTTGTCTCTGTCTGTGCACACATGGGCATCGTGAATGCCAACAAAGTTGCCAGGATAAAAAATCTTGTCTTCATAAGTTATACAATCATTAGGTTAAAATGTTTGTCTTCAAAGAGATGCTTTCGAACTAATAGTCCTCCTCCACCGCCTTTACGACACCTTTATATTTATTGTCAACGACAATCATCAGCATCGGCCGCATCGTATAGCTCTGCTGTTCGCCACGCTTCACCCGATACGTAAAGACGATGGTATCGCCCTTCTGCTTGAGCGAATGAGCACTCATTTCCGTCTGGATATCCGTCAACGGCATGACGGCAGCGATGACATACTGTTTGGTGAAGTCGATGGCCGTGGGCATCCCGTTCTTCCCCATCACGGCAGCCATCCCGAAATACCGCTCAAACTGCTCCTGCGTGGTGATCATCGTGGGAACCTCCGTCACATCATTCCTCACGAAATAGTTGTGGCCCTCCGTATAGGCAACATCCCCTTCCGTGGTCAGCGTTTGCGCGCAGCTGTTCATCAGGCATAGAACCAACAACCCCATGAACATATTAATTAGTTTTTTCATCATAATCCCCTTTTCTTCACACTTTATTGACAAAAAAGAAGAAAAACTGGTGCGCCGGCGAGGTTAGTACTCACTCCGACGCTACGCAAGCCAACCCTACGTTTAGTCGTGAAGACTTGGGAGCAGTTCTTTCTGATGCAAAGATAGGAAGAATTCGGGAAAAATCAAAATAAATTTTGTTTTTCTACTCATTTGCACTATCTTTGCAGAGAACAAATCATTTTTACTGCTAACCCTCTTTCAGTCAAAGAGAAATACCGGACATCAATAAACAGATCACCATGAGAAAATACAAACTGCTATCCGCCTTTATGCTGCTTTGTTTTATCGCGAAAGCAGAAAACGGCAATGAAATCATGCTGACTTCTGCTCAGGGAAACATGCGCATTCAACTCTGTAACGACCGCACCGTCCGTATCACCAAAAGTGCAGACACTCATTTTGAAGAGAATGAGCCCTGGATGGTCACACGCTATGCGTTCGAACCTATCAGCTATCAGCGTTCGACAGATGGGGATGCTACGATCCTCAAGACCAGTCAGCTAACCCTACGCATTCTTCCTAATCCATGGCGAGTGGAACTGAAAGACCTTCACGACAATACGCTCTATCGGGAAACTGACTGTCAACTGCCGGCTGAAGGAAAAGGTATTTCAACGGAATGCGTGCTACAGCCCGATGAGCATTTCTTCGGTTTCGGAGAACGTATGGACAAACTGGATCAACGTGGACAGAAGATTCATCTGAACGTAGAACTTGGCCGCGGTCCGAAACCTGCTGTTGGCGGAAAGGATATCCTGAGGGCGGGTTATTGTCCGGTACCCTTTTTCATGAGCAGCAAAGGCTACGCTTTGTTCTTTCATACGGCTGCGCCTACCGATTGGGACATGGGATGGAGCCGTAAGGACTGCTATACCTATAGTGCGCCTGCAGGAGAACTTGACTATTATCTCATCGTTGGCCCTGAAATGGCTTCCATGCTACACGACTATCAGATGCTGACGGGCGTGAGTCCGATGATGCCGCGAACGGCCTACGGTCTCCATCTGGGCAGTTATAGCGGCGGTACATGGAAACACGAAAAGGAGGCATCACCAGAATATAATGTGAATCTTGCCAAGCGCATGCGCAAGGAGGGAATTCCTTTCGACTTGATGTGGCTCGACTCCACTTGGAGAATCTTCAATTCGCGATATGGAAATGGCGGCTGCACATTCGAGTTTCAGGAGCAGTTCACCGATCCCAAAGCTATGATTGATTCCGTGTATGCACAACATGTCGACATGTTCGGCCTTCACATTCGTTCCATTCTGGATGACGGGCAGCACACCAGACTTTTTGAGGAAGGAAAGGCTGCTGGTGTTTTTATGCCGGGAGCACAAACTGAAGGAATCGTGAACTTCTTTGATCAGAAGGCTGTTGACTGGTGGTGGGACCATGCCATGGAAAAGATCACAAAACTGGGCGTGAAATTCGTAAAGACCGATGTGGGCAGTGCCCTTCGTATGAAGGCAGATTTCAAGCCTCAAGGACAGTTTGGTTCAGAAGAACTCCACAATCTTTTTCCGATAGCCTATGCCAAAGCGCCCTATGAGAAATTCATCAAGCACAATGGCCAACGGGGATTTACGCACACACGTGAGGGGTATGCCGGCATTCAACGCTATCCTTTTATCTGGGCAGGTGACTGGGGAACGGAATGGCAGTGGTTTGAACCCGTGATCCGTGCAGGATTAAACATCGGACTTTCAGGCGTAGGCCACTGGTCGCATTGCATGGGTGGCTTTGAACAGTATTCTCCATACGACAACGACCTTTATGTACGCTGGTGTCAGTTTGGCATGTTCAGTCCTGTGGCCATCCTCTTTGGAATGGATCATCCACGCTACCACGAGCCTTGGACCTATGGCGATGAGGCGATGAAGATTTTCATCAAGTACGACTCACTTCGCTATACGTTGATACCTTATATCTATAGTAGTGCCTATGAGATGTACAAAACCAGTCGCCCCATCATGGCGCCCCTGCTCTTCGACTATCAGAACGATGAACTCACCTATAGCATCTCCGACCAGTATTTCTTCGGTCATTCCATGATGATTTGTCCCGTTACCGTTAAAGGCGCACTGAGTCGTCCCGTCTATTTCCCGGGAGGTGATTGGGTGGATTTCTGGACTGGGGAGCGTATTAGCGGGCGCCAGTGGAAGTCGTTCCTCACACCACCCGACCTGATGCCGATATTCATTCGTGAAGGAGCCATCATTCCCCGTCAGACGGTCCTGCAATATATCGGTGAAAAACCTGTTGAGACGATCTCCTTGCTTGTCTGTCCTTCTGAGAAATCGATGTATCAGCTCTACGACGACGATGGCAAGAGTCTTGACTATCAACAGGGCATATTGGCATTGACACCAGTCAACAGCGAGGTCGTCAATGGCCGTTGGACGCTCACGATCGGCCAGCCCGAAGGTGCTTACAAGGAAGCCGTGCGCAATTATTGCGTAGAAGCCTACTGGAAAGAAAAGCCTGCTACGGTTACCGTCAATGGTAAAGTGCTGAAAAAGGCAGACAATCAAGAATCTCTCTCACAAGATAAAGGCTGGTTCTTTGATGAAACAGCGGGAAAACTCTTTATTAATCCGAAAGTAAACAATCAGAAAACTATTGAGATCTGCGTAGAATGAAAAGAATATTATTAGCAGCTGCTTGCCTGTCATTCGCCATCAATGGCTTTGGACAAGCCTTCGACGTAAAGCCTCCCTACGCTGGCAAGGCTAACTATGGTGCACTCCGTTTCAAGCCCGGAACCACCTATCACGACTACCTCATGCGGTACGTTTATCAATTCAATGAGCAACGGCAGCAGCAGCTTGCCACGGCCGTCAGAAAGAAAACCTCCATGATGGCGTATGCCCGTGACGCAAGAGAAAGACTGAAAAACATCGCGGGACCTATGCCTGAACGTACGCCGCTCCATGCGAAAGTCACGGGAACGGTCAGCGGTGAGGGATTCCGGGTGGAAAAAGTGATTTTCCAGAGTGCCCCGGGCCGATATGTAACGGCACATCTTTATCTCCCCGAAAAGATTTCCAAACCCGTTCCCGCCTGTGTCGAGATGTGCGGACACGGACTCAGCGGCAAGGGTAATGGCAGTATGCTGGCCGTCAGAATGGCACTTCAGGGAATGGCTGTCATCGTGGTAGATCCCATAGCGCAAGGCGAACGGCTGCAACTCATAGACCATGAGGGCCATGCGTTGACACGGGGTGTTACAACAGAACACACCCTGCTGAATCCCGCATTCGAACTGTTAGGCAGCAGTCTGGCAGCCCAGGAATATTTCGACAACAGCCGCGCCATTGACTATCTGCAGACCCGTCAGGAAATTGACCCCGACAGAATTGGAGCATACGGTTTTTCCGGTGGTGGTACACAGGCAGCCTATCTGATTGGAATGGACGAACGGGTAGCAGCAGGTTGCGTAGGACTCTTTTTCTCTAACCGTGCGCGGACATTGGAGACGCAGGGACCCTCTGACGGCTGCCAGCAGATTTCAGATGAAGGATGCGAACAACTTGAACTTGCCGACTTTGCCATCATGAATATGCCCAAGCCCTTCCTCGTGCTCGACGGACTCTACGATTTCGTTGATCACTGGGGAGCCCTGAAAGCTTTTGAGGAAGTAAAGAAATGCTATGAGGTGATGGGATGCGCCGACCGCGTGGAACAATACTATGCGGAAGACGGCCATGCCACCCCTGAGGACGTGCAGCAGAAAACGATACTCTTTTTCCAGAAATGGCTGTTGGGAAAGACAGATCCCCTAAAACCCTATCAAAGAGGTTTCTGGCAAGGAAAAGAGATGCTTTGTACGGAGAAGGGGCAAGTCAATCTCGAGTTTGCCGATGCGCAAAACACGATGCAGATCGCTGCTGCCCTGATGGATTCACGCAAGGCTGACCGCGAGGCATTCTTAAAGGGAGGCCGTGAGCAAATTCAAAAGAAATTGATGGACCTGTTAGGGCTGAAGGGATTCAACGATGAGGTAACACCTGTAGCCACCGGCTATTCCAAGGGCCGGGGTTTCGAAGAATACCGTTTCCAATTAAATTGCCAAGGTCAGATGCCTGTCGCCTGTGTGGCTATGGTCCCCGAAGTAATGACCGACGACACGCCTGTCGAGATACATCTTTCCCAGCGCGGAAAAGCCTGGTATCTGAACGATTTAACCCAACGTGACTATACGAACGGCGGAACCATCCTCCTGGCCGCCGACTTCAGAGGCTTCGGGGAGCTGGAAGATCCCAGCCTCTACAATCTTGACAAATACTGGAACTGGGACTATCGCAATGCTGCCACCAGCATGCACATAGGATGGCCCCTCATTGGCCAACGCGTAGCCGATATGCACACACTTCTCAATTTCTGCGCGCAAGACCGTTTGCTGAAAGGGCGGCCGATAAAAGTAGTTGCCGACGGAGCCTATGCGCCTGTTGTCATACATTCGGCAATACTCGATGACCGTATTTCAGCCGCACAACTCAGTCATTGTGTGAAATCATGGCGTGATTATATCGAACATCCCATGCAGCGGGACATGCTGGGAAACATTGTTCCCAAAGCCCTTAACTTCTATGACCTGACAGACCTCGTAAGGTTGTCAAAAGGAAAAGTCTCCTTTGCCGACTAACATCATCAGCAGGACGAGACTCATGCTTTGCTGATTGAGCCTCAGGGCATCAGGATGCCATGACGGAACAGATAGGTCTTGGCAACCTTGCCGTCGGGGCCGTAATGGACGGTGGGGCCGTCGGCTACATAACCGAAGAACTGGTGATCACAGTCGCGGGCCGTAGGACGGGTGAGCCAGCGTGACTCTATCTTCTTCTTCCCCTGTGCATCGTAAAGGGTCCAAGTGCCTCGGTTGGTGACCAGACTGCGTTCCCATGTCCAGCGCAGGGTGCCGTCGGGATTCATCAACACTTCACGACCTACTTTCCGGCCTTCCTGATAGAGGGCCTGGTGCTGCAATTTGCCGTCGGGATAATACTCGGTCTGCATACCGTCGAGCAGATAGCGGCCGTTGGTGCAGATAAGGGCTGACCATTCGGCTTTCAGCTTGCCGTCGGGATAGTATTCCTTGTAGGATCGTACTTCCCCACCCTTATTCCGGACCTCCACTTCACCCGCATCGCTCCAGAGCCAGGCTTCGTTGAACTCGTAGTGCAGTCCGGGGAAGTCTTTGGTGGCCAGTACATGGATGATGCCGTTGGGTGCCTGTCTGACGGTGGAATAGCCCAAAGAGGTGAACGGCGGACGATTGTCCTGCGGAAGTCCGACAGGCAATGTCTTGTAACGCCAGGTCTTGCCGTTATCCTTCGAGATGGCGACAAAGGCATCGTTGGGTTTTCCCCATTCGGAGGGCGGTGCCACATGGTATTTATGCAGATAGCCGTCGCTGACGAAGATAAGGGCTCCCGACTGCAGGCGTATCATGGAGGGACGCTGCCCGCTGCCCAACTGTGGGAAGGGTGCTGCCGTGGCTTTTTCCCACGTCTTGCCCCAGTCGCGGGAGATGTTCTGAGGTGTCCACCCGTCCACATTGGCATTCTTTCCGCCGATGGAGAGCAGCGTGCCATTCTCGTCGAGCGGCACGATGGTGGAATGGCGCCCTGTGGTGCGGCCGCCCATGTCGTGCCAGGTCTTTCCTTCATCGGAACTTCTCCAGAGGAAACTGTTGCTGCCGTCGGCATCCATGGCCATATAGATGTTGCCCTTGGGATCGCGGAAGGCGTTGGTGATGGGCTGTGCGGTATAATCGGCAGCCGGTTTGGAAAGTTTGGGAACGGAATATTCCCATGTGGCGCCATTGTCGGTGGAGGTGGCTATGCGGAAAGGCACATAGTCGGAGATGTTGCGGCCGCCGCCGAAGAACCACAGCTTACCATGGTCATTCCAAAGCAGACCTGACTGATCGTTGGCTCCCTGTGTGGTGAAAAAGAGCTCGGGCATGTCCCATTCCTCTGCCCCATAACGGAGCCTTGCCTGCACCCATGTGGTGGCGGTATCGGCTTCGGCTTTTCCGCGCGGCGTACTGAAGTAAACGGCCAGGGCATCGCCATTGTCGAGCACTTCGAAACCAGGTGAATGATTATGATGATAGACGCCGAAATCAAGACCTGTCAAGGCTGCCGTTTCGGTGGGTGTATAACTGGGTGGTATGGGCAGCGCAAAGCGTACGGTGAAATAAGGAACGTCCTTGTCGGGACCTAAAGTCACCACGCCGGCATTCTGCCTGACAGCAGACTGTACGAAAGGCAATGTTCCGCGTTCGCTGATATGGAAACGGACCGTTTGTCCTTTCTCGTTGCCTTTGGCCGTCATATTACTGCCTGCCTTGAACCCACTACCCCACACGGGATAGTCTTTCACGTTTTGGGCTGTCACGGTCATTGTCAAACTCAACAACATCAACAACCCGGAGATTCGTTTGGTGAAGTTTTTCATGTCTTGTCAATTAAATGTCAGAACTTGTCAAAAGGTATTCTTTTTTTTATAAGACGCAGAAAATGATTCTGCATACTCACTGGCAGACGGAAACTTTTCAGGGAAACTATTGCGTTTTCCACTTTTTATCCTTATTTTTGCAGAGGAGAAAACTGATAACGTATGAAAATTTGGTTTATGAATATCGTGCAGCGACGATGCTGTCTGCTGGCATTGGGCTTGGTGTTAACCGCGACCGGCTTTGCGCAGCCGCTTACTGAATATGTAGATCCGTTCATCGGCTCTGGGGGCCACGGCCATGTGTTCGTGGGCGCCAACGTGCCCTTCGGCTTCGTGCAGCTGGGTCCCACAGAACACAATCGCGGCTGGGACTGGTGTTCGGGCTATCACTATTCCGATTCGCTTTTAGTGGGATTTGCCCACACCCATCTGAGCGGAACAGGCTGCGGCGACCTGGGTGACGTGCGCTTCCTGCCCGTGAGCAATGCGGGGCAGACGGAACTGAAATTTTCGCATGCCGACGAAAAGTGCCGCGCGGGTTATTATGCCCTCCGGCTGAACTACCCTGAAGGGGGCTATTGCCAGACGGAACTGACGGCCACGCTCCGGACCGGTTTCCATCGCTACCAGTTTTCTGAAGATATGCCCACCGGCCGTCTGCTCATTGATTTGAAATGGGGAACAGGATGGGATGCGGTGAGGGACTGCAAACTCCGTCAGACGTCGCCCCGACGGCTGGAAGGCTGGCGACATTCCCACGGATGGGCAGACAACCAGCAATTGTATTTTGTGGCAGAGTTCTCTGAAGACGTGACATTCGAACAGCTCAAAGGTGATTCGCTTTCGGTGGTTTCATGGCAGAACAGCGGCCGGCCCATGCTTGTGAAAGTGGGCCTCTCTGCGGTCAGTGTGGAAAACGCGCAACTGAATCTGCAAACAGAAAACAGCGGATGGGATTTCGAGGCTGTTGCCCAGAAAGCCGATGCGGCCTGGGAGCAAGAACTCGCTAAGATTAGGATTTCCACAAGTGATAAAGCGCAGCGCCGTATCTTCTACACGGCTCTCTACCATACGATGATTGCGCCATCCGTCTTCTGCGATGTAAACGGACAGTACCGGGGTTCCGACGGGATGGTTCATCAGGGTGATTTCGTGAATCTCACCACCTTCTCCCTTTGGGACACGTACAGAGCCTGGCACCCGCTCTCGTCGCTCATCCATCCTGAACGCCAGAAAGACATCGCCCAAACGATGCTCCACATCTATCAGGAACAGGGAACGCTCCCCGTCTGGCATCTCATGGGCTGTGAAACCAATTGCATGGTGGGTAATCCGGCCATTCCCGTACTGGCTGACATGATGATGAAGGGGTTTGAGTTGGACCGCCCGCTGGCTGTGGAGGCGATGAAACGCTCCGTGGGGTCTCACCGCAGGGCTCATGACCTGTTGATGAAACATGGCTACATACCCTACGAGCTCGATCCTGAAAACGAGAGCATCGGCAAGGGGCTGGAATATGCCATTGCCTACGGGGCTGCCTGGAAGGCTACGGGGGATGATTTCTTCAAACCGCTTGCTGAATCATACAAGCACTATTTTGATGCCCGTACAGGGTTTATGCGTGCACGTTCGCAAGAGGGGGAATGGCGGTTGCCGTGGAATCCCTTTGCCGCTGAAATCAACGGGGTGAAGGACTATACGGAAGGTAATGCCTGGCAGTATATCTGGCTGGTGCCACACGATGTGGACGGCCTCATCAAGCTCTTTGGAGGGAAACGCCCATTCACGGAAAAACTGGACTCGCTCTTCATCGTGCAAGGCGACCTGGGCAAAGACGCACCCCCTGACATCACGGGACTGATCGGACAATATGCGCATGGCAATGAGCCCAGTCATCATGTGGCCTACCTCTATCATTATGTGGGACAGCCCTGGAAGACCGCCCAGCGTGTACGTGAGATTCTCACCACACAATATCATGACGGCCCCGACGGCCTTTGCGGCAACGAGGATGTGGGTCAGATGTCGGCCTGGTATATCCTTTCGGCCATGGGTCTTTATCAAGTGGAACCTGCCGGCGGGCGCTATCTTTTCGGTTCTCCTCTATTTGATGAAGTGACCATGAAGGTGGGCTCCGGAAAAACTTTCCGCATCAAGGCTGTCAACAACAGCGCTGAGAACATCTACATTCAGCGGGTTATCTTGAACGGCAAGCGATGGGCTTACGGCTATATCGACTTCAAGGACATCCAAAGGGGCGGCACACTGGAATTCGTGATGGGACCGAAGCCCGCACGATTTACCAGACACCTCCCTCAGGAATAACCTGGGCGTCAGCCTTAAAGATTTCAGGAATTACGGAAATCAGGGCTTGACATACAACCGACGGTTGTCATAATCAATGACAGCATGAAGTTGTTCGATCAGGTCGGAACCCAATACGCCATCCACCTGCATGGAACGATTGCGCTTGAAAGTAACATTCACGTTGTACATATCCATCACGTAGAGGCCGAAGCCTTTCAACGTTACTTTCCCAATGGAAATATCGGCCTTGGCCTGTGCTAACTGTGCCTGGGTCTCCCCTATTCCGGCTGCATAGTCGTGTGTGGCCCGTGCCTTCAGTCCAAAATGATCCATCTGTTTGTAGTCGAGAACGGTAGCACCGCCACCCGTATCAAGCAACATGACGGCATTCTGCCCGTTTATCTTCAGGGTCGCCGTCAAATGACCCGTCTTTGTCTGATAGAGCTGCGTCCATTCATAACCGTTACGCATCATGAATTCCTCCATGTTGCGTGCCTGTTCTTCTTTGGACGGCTTTAGCTGGCAGGATGTCAGAGCCAAAAGAAACAGAAATATTGTAAGACGAAAGGCCTTACTCATCGGATACTTATTTATTGATTATATTTGGAGACGATCTGCTGCAACTGCTGAAGATTCTGCTGATTATTCGCGGCCAAAAATCCGGAAGGAGCAGTCAGCGATGGACGCTGGGCTTCAAGATTGGAAACCACGCCGCCAGCTTCGGTCACAATCAGCGAAGCAGCCGCGAAATCCCATGGCGAGAGCAAGTATTCGAAATAGAGTTCCACACGTCCCATGGCCAGATAGCACAACTCGGGGGCAGCCGCTCCAAAACGGCGGATATCGTTGCATTGCTGAAAAGTCTCCTGAATGATTCCGGCGCAGACGCCGGCATACTCCTTGTGATAGACAGGCAAGGCCGTGCACATCACCGCATCCTGGAAAGAACGGGAAGAGACATGAATGGGACGGCCATTGAGGAAGGCGCCCTGATGACGGACGGCTGTGAAGAGTTCTTCCGTACGGGGAAGGAAAACAGCAGAGAGCTCCATGTAATCGTTGTGCTTCAGTCCCACGCAGATGGCACACTGGTCAATGCCACGGCTGTAATTGGCCGTACCGTCGATGGGATCTATAATCCACGTGTATTCATGGTCGAGAGTATGACGGTCTTCTTCCTCACAAAGGAAACCGCTTCCCGGCAACAATGCGGCCAGTTCTCGCTTCAGGAATTCCTGAACGGCAAGATCGGAAGAAGTGACGATATTCGCAAAACCCTCCTTCTGCGAAATCTGAAAAGTGTCAGTAAGCATCAACCGGGATGCTTCTCTGATGATATCGGTCAGACGGGAAATCATGGGCTTACTTCTTCACGGGATCGAAGGTAAGGCCGCAACCCAACTTCTTGAAAATCTTGCGGTCCACCTCACTGAGCATCACCGTAGCATGCACCTGACAACCGTCGAGCAACGGCAGCGTCTCGAGTGCCTTGCGGCAGTTATCGTCTTTCTGACTCAGCACCGCCAAAGCCACGAGCACTTCATCCGTATGCAAACGAGGGTTATTGCCATGAAGCATAGAGGTTTTCATGCGCTGGATAGGTTCTATCATCTCCTGGGGAATCAGTTTAATGCTATGATCAACCCCTGCAAGATATTTCGTGGCATTCAGCAGCAGCGCTGCGCTGGGTCCTAAGAGTGGCGTGGTGTCGGCTGTAATGAGTGTACCATCGGAAAGTTCAATGGCCGCAGAGGGTGTTCCTGAACGGAGCTTGCGCTCATAAGCTGCCACCGTGCAACGACGGTCAGCCGTAGAGAGTTTCATCTGCTTCATCAGAAGGGCCAGTTTGTTCACTTCCTTATCATTATTACGGCCATCGGTCATATTGCAGACGGCTGTATAATAGCGGCGGATGATCTCCTGTTTGGATGCCTCACAACAGACCTCATCATCGGAAATGCAGAAGCCTATCATGTTAACGCCCATGTCGGTGGGACTCTTATAAGGACTCTCGCCATAGATACCTTCAAAAATGGCGTTGAGAACAGGGAATATCTCTATGTCGCGGTTGTAGTTGACCGTGGTCTTGCCATAGGCCTCCAGATGGAAATGGTCAATCATATTCACATCGTTGAGGTCGGCCGTTGCAGCCTCATAAGCCACGTTGATGGGATGCTTCAAGGGAATGCTCCAGATGGGGAAAGTCTCAAACTTGGCATAGCCGGCTTTTACACCACGACGGTTCTCATTATAAAGCTGTGAAAGACATACGGCCATCTTACCGCTTCCGGGGCCGGGCGCTGTGACGACCACAAGCGGACGGGAAGTTTCCACATAGTCGTTCTTACCAAAACCCTCCTCGCTGTCGATCAGTTCCACATTGGTGGGATAGCCCTCAATCAGATAATGATAATAAACCTTCACGCCTCCCAGTCGCTCCAACCGTTCACGGAAAGCCACGGCCGAGTGCTGGCCATTGAAATGAGTGATTACGACGCTGCTCACGAAAAAACCGCGATCCGTAAACACATCCCGCAACCGAAGCACATCCTTATCGTAGGTGATACCCAAGTCATTACGTACTTTGTTGCGTTCGATGTCCTCTGCTGAGATAACGATAATAATCTCCGCATCATCGCGCAACTGAGTAAGCATTTTGAGTTTACTGTCAGGATGAAAGCCCGGCAACACGCGGGCAGCATGATAGTCGTCATAAAGCTTTCCGCCAAACTCCATGTACAGTTTGTCACCAAACTGGGCGATACGTTCCTTAATATGCTCCGACTGTATGCGGACGTACTTGTCGTTATCAAAACCTAATTTCATATGAGCTTATCACTTTTACAAATTACTGCCTAAAAATCGAGCACAAAATTATAAAATAATCGTGAAAAAACGACATGAAAACAAAAGAATTTGTGAAAAATGATGAATAATGACAGAAAATAAACTATCTTTGCACTCATTATGATAGGAACCATTGTAAACACGGCTTGTATACTGATAGGTAGCTTTGCAGGCAGTTTTTTACAAAAAAAACTAGACACACGGCTGCAGAATGCACTCTACAATGCAATGGGGTTGGTGACATTGGCGCTGGGCGCTAACATGTGCGTAGTGAATTTCGCCAAAAGTACGCTGCCCGTGCTTTTCATTGTGAGTATCGCGCTCGGGGCCGTTGTAGGCATGAAACTTGATATTGCAGGGCGCATAGACCGTTATGCTGCCCGTCATGACGCCTCAAAACTGGCTCAAGGCCTTACGGCTTCCTGTCTGCTCTACTGTATCGGAACACTTTCCATAGTAGGTCCTGTCCTAAGTGCAGTCTATGGCAACAACACCTATTTATATACGAATGCCACTTTGGATTTAGTCACCTCTACTATATTTGGTGCCACCTATGGCGTGGGTATTGCGTGGGGAGCATTGGTATTGTTCTGCTGGCAGGGAAGTATCTGGCTGGTCGCCTACCTTCTGCATTCCGGGAACTTCATCCCTGAAGCGCTGATGGTAGAGGTAAGTATTGTCGGAGGACTGCTGCTACTCTCTTCAGGACTGGTCATACTGAACATCAAGGACTGCAAGACGATCAATATGCTACCCGCCCTATTGGGTCCCGTCATCTTCTTCCTGCTTAAAGATTGGCTAGGCTTTTAACTGTTACTATTAACATCTTATATATTTGAGTCATTATGAAAAAGGTCTTTTTATTATTAACTGTTGTCCTGATGTCTATAGGCGCACAGGCACAGAGTAAAGTATATTTTACTCGTGAGATTACTCCCGAATCACTGGTAAAGATCTATGAAGCGCTGGGAGTAGAAGCGCAAGGACGCGTAGCTGTGAAAATATCAACAGGCGAAGGCGGTAACAACCATTACCTGAAACCTCCCTTCATCCGTAATCTGGTGGAAAAAGTTAATGGTACTATTGTTGAATGCTGTACAGCCTATGGTGGTACGCGCCAAGATGTTTCCAAGCATTGGCAAACGATTCATGAACACGGATTCGATTCTATTTTCGCAGTTGACATCATGGACGAATACGACCAGATTCGTATTCCCATTCAAGACAAGAAACACCTGAAGTACGACATTGTAGGCGGTCATCTGGCTAATTATGATTTTATGATTAACTTGGCTCATTTCAAAGGTCACGCCATGGGAGGCTTCGGCGGTGTGTTGAAGAATGCTTCCATTGGTGTTGCCTCCACAGCCGGAAAAGCTTATATTCATACCGCAGGCAAGACTGATGATGCCTCCAAAGCATGGACCCCAGAATATTTGGCAGCGGGACCGACGCAAGATCTTTTCCTGGAATCAATGGCAGCTGCTGCACAGAGTGTACACAACTACATGGGCGGTAAGGTGGTCTACATCAATGTCATGAACAACATGTCTGTCGATTGTGACTGTGACGGGCATCCTGCAGCACCCGAGTTGAAAGACATGGGAATTATGGCCAGTTTAGACCCTGTGGCCGTAGATCAGGCATGCCTTGACAAAGTTTTCAACTACAAGGGGAAGCCCGGTGACGATAACAAGCCACTGATCCAGCGCATCAATCGTCAGCATGGCACTTATATCACCGATTATGCAGAAAAAATTGGACTTGGGTCAAAGAAATACATTCTGATTGACTTAGACCGTTAAGCGGTCAGTTTCCTTTCAGGTACATTCTGATGATACGGGAGGCTATCGGAGCTGCAACATCAGCGCCGAAGCCTCCATTTTCAATATATACCGCAATGGCTATCTGCGGATTATCCTCAGGGGCGAATGCGATGAAGGCCGAATGATCCTTGCCTGGATTCTCCACGGTTCCTGTCTTTCCACAGATCGTATAAGTGGTCTTCAATTTATAAGCAGTACCCTTTTCTACAGCTAACCGCATACCATCAATAACCGGCTGATAAGCCTCAGGAGCAACCTTTGTCAGATGTTTGACTTGATAGCGTTTGCCGGCAGCCTGGTGAATATGAGGTGTGAAATAATAACCCCGGTTGGCAATAGTGACGGCAAGATTGCAGAGTTGAAGAGGGGTTAACGTCACATCACCTTGTCCCATTCCAGCCCACCAGATCGTTTTACCGTCCCATCCTTCTTTATAACGACGGTTCAGATAACCGGCATTGGCTAACAGTCCCCCCTTTTCGCCGTCAATATCCACGCCTAAAGGCCCTCCAAGTCCCATGCTCCGCATATATTCGCGCCAAGTAGTGATCGCCTCATCACGGTTTTCGTACATGAAATCGTCATTGATCATCGAAGCGAAATTGACAAGAAACCACGTGTTGCATGAAAAAGCCAACGCATCACGAAGTTGGAGCGGTGAACGATGCTCATGACACCCCACACGGATATTACCATCCCTAATACCCTGCCGGCATTCTACTGACGTTTCAGGAGTGACGATTCCCTCAGAAAGCATCGTCAGCGCCTGAGCTGTCTTGAAAGTTGAGCCTGGTGCATAAGGCTTTGCAATGGCTAAATTTACATCAAAGCCCTTGGGGGAATTTGTCACCAAACAGAGAATTTCACCTGTAGATGGCTTGATGGCAACGATACTGCCCGTCTTTCCACGCAAAAGCTTTTGTCCCAGGTCCTGAAGCATCGGTCTAACCGTGAGGGGACCATCCGTGGGAAGACCTTGCGCACGTGTCAAGCTAACCATGGAAAGCAACATCAACAGAAATAAGATATATTTTTTCATTCACTATTTCATTAAGAACGGCAAAGATACAAATAATTTTTGATTTCTCTTCACATAATCAATTTTTTAGCTTAACTTTGCAGGCTGAAAAAGATAATAAGAACAATTTATGAATAAAATGAAAACTCCCGTCCTGTTGCTTACGGGCTATTTAGGCAGCGGAAAGACTACATTGCTCAATCGCATACTCCAAAATAAAAAAGGTATTAAGTTTGCCGTCATCGTGAACGACATCGGGGAAGTGAACATCGACGCCAGCCTCATTGAAAAAGGCGGCATCGTGAATGAACAGGACGACTCACTGGTGGCTTTACAAAATGGCTGCATATGTTGCACGCTGAAAATGGATCTCGTGAAGCAGCTCCAAGACATCATTGCCCAGCACCGCTTTGACTATATTGTTATTGAAGCCAGTGGAATCTGTGAACCTGCTCCCATTGCTCAGACCATCTGCTCCATTCCACAGATGGCTCCCGAAGTGACTGCAGAAGGTTACCCACGACTCGACAGTATCGTAACTATTGTTGATGCCTTACGACTCAAGGATGAGTTTGGCGGTGGAAACGACCTGTTGAAACAAAATCTTGAAGAGGACGATATCGAGAATCTTGTCATCCAGCAAATTGAATTTTGCAATATTGTGCTGCTCAACAAGGCTGCTGACGTGGAACCCAAGGAACTTGGCAGAATCCGCGAAATCATCCGCACACTCCAGCCAAAGGCTGAGATTATCGACTGCAACTACGGCGACGTTGACCTCGACAAGATTATCGACACCCATATGTTCGACTTTAACAAGGTTGCTACTTCAGCTGCATGGATTGCTGAGATTGAAGGACATGTAGACGATGACGATGACGATGACCACCATGACCATGACGATGACCACCATGACCACCATGACCATGACGATGATGATGACCACGATGACCATGACGATGACGATGACCACCATGAGCATGAGCATCATCACGGGCACCATCATCACCATCATCACGACCACGAGGGAGGTGAAGTGGAGGAATATGGTATCGGCACATACGTTTACTACCGTCGTCCTGCCTTTGATCTCGGACTTTTCGATGAGTTTGTGGCTCGTAAGTGGCCAAAGAACATCATCCGTGCAAAAGGTATATGCTATTTCGATGACGAGAAACAAACCTGCTATGTGTTTGAACAAGCGGGGAAACAAGTATCACTACGCAATGCCGGACAATGGTATGCCACTATGCCCAAAAACCAATTGGCACAATTTCTTCAGCAGAACCCTGGCGTCATGCGTGACTGGGATGTGAAATACGGTGATCGCATGCAGAAACTGGTCTTCATTGGACAGAATCTCGACAAAAAAGAAATTGAGCGTTTGCTTGACGAGTGTCTGGTATAACTTTTAATTGATAATTGAAAATCGCGAAGCGATAACTCTTAATTACGAGCTTTGCTCGTGATTACAGGCGGCGCCTCAGCAAATGAAGCAAGCTTCTTTGCCTTCGGTTTGCACTGTAATTCTTAACTCTTAATTCTTAATTCATCTTTGATTTATCCAGAGACATTTGAACAAAAGATAGGCTTCCACGAAATACGGACAATGATCCGTGAGCGATGCCTTAGTCCACTTGGCAAAGAACAAGTGGACCTCATCGCCATGAGTGAGGATGCCGGCATCATCAACGAATGGCTGCAACAGGTCAGGGAGTTCCGCCGTATTCAGGAGGAAGTTGAAGAGTTTCCGCTCAGCTACTTCTTCGACGTTCGTGAAAGTGTTGCCCGCATCCGTCTGGAAGGCACTCACATGGAAGAAAACGAACTTTTCGACCTGAAACGCTCGCTGGAAACCATCCATAACATCATCCGTTTTCTGAATCCTGCTGACGGTGATGTGCCCTACCCCGCCTTGCAACGGCTCACTGAGAACGTGCGCATCTTCCCGAACTTGGTGAACGGCATTAACCGCATACTTGACAAATACGGAAAAGTAAAAGACTCTGCCTCTGCTGAATTAGGCAACATCCGACGGGAACTTGCCAAGACCGAAGGTAGCATTTCGCGCACGCTGAACAGCATCCTGCATGCTGCACAGAGTGAAGGGCTGGTGGAGAAAGACGTTACTCCAGCCGTTCGTGACGGTCGTCTGGTGATTCCTGTCGCACCTGCCCTGAAGCGCAAGATTCGCGGTATTGTCCATGATGAAAGTGCCTCTGGTAAAACGGTATTTATTGAGCCTACAGAAGTTGTGGAAGCCAACAATCGCATTCGCGAATTGGAGGCTGACGAGCGACGTGAAATAATCCGCATACTAACTGACTTTTCAAAAGAACTGCGCCCTTATGTGAAGGATATCCTGAACTCATATCGTTTTCTTGCGATTATTGACTTGATTCAGGCCAAGGCCTCATTGGCAAATTCATTTGAGGCTTTTGAGCCCGAAGTGGACAGTGAGCCTCATATTGACTGGATACGCGCTATTCATCCGCTGCTCAGAAAAGCCTTGCAGGCACAAGACAAACAGGTGGTCCCGCTCGACATTATGCTCACCAAGGAGAAACGCATCCTGATTATCTCAGGACCTAATGCGGGTGGAAAATCGGTTTGCCTTAAAACAACCGGCTTACTGCAATATATGCTGCAATGCGGCTTAAGCATACCTGTCAGCGAACGCTCTCATTGTGGTATCTTCCAGAATATACTCATTGACATTGGCGATGAACAGAGCATTGAGAATGACCTGAGCACCTACTCAAGTCATCTGCTGAACATGAAGAATATGATGAAGACAGCCAATGACCGCACGCTGATTCTAATTGATGAATTTGGCACTGGAACAGAACCACAGATAGGTGGAGCCATAGCTGAAAGTGTATTGGGACAATTCTGCAAAAAGAAGGCCTGGGGGGTCATCACCACCCACTACCAAAACCTGAAGCATTTTGCCGATTCGCATGAAGGTATAGCCAATGGCGCAATGCTCTATGACCGTCATCAGATGCAGGCTTTGTTCCAATTACAGATAGGTCAGCCAGGTTCTTCCTTTGCCATTGAGATTGCGCGCAAAATAGGATTACCTGAGGAAGTGATCAAGGAAGCCAGCGATATTGTTGGGCGTGATTACATTCAGAGTGACAAATACTTACAAGATATTGTTAGAGATAAACGTTACTGGGAGTCGAAACGTCAGGGAATCCATCAGCATGAGAAAAACATGCAGCAGACAATAGAGCGTTATGAGAGTCAGGTGGAAGAAGTAGAGCGCGAACGTAAGGCCATTCTCCAACGAGCTAAGGAACAGGCAGAGGAACTCTTGCGAGAAAGTAACAAAAAGATAGAAAATGCCATTCGAGAGATTCGCGAGAGTCAGGCTGAAAAAGAAGCAGCCAAACGTATCCGCGAAGAACTTCAGTCGTTTAAACAGGAAATTGGAGAAGTAGACACTACACAAAACGACGAAATGATTGCGCGAAAAATCAAACAGATCCAAGAGCGCAAGGCCAGAAAGGAAAAACGGCGTGAAGAAAAAGCCAAAAAGAATAATCAGATTGCGGCTAGTGAACCTACCATCACCCACAAATCTCCTGACACGCTGAAGATAAACGATACTGTGCGCATCAAGGGACTCTCCACCATTGGAAAAATAGAATCTATTGATGGCAAGATGGCCACCGTCATCTTCGGTGATATGCGTACAAAGATGCGTGCAGAACGATTGGAAAAAGCAGAAGCCCCCCAAAAGAAGGAAGAAGCAAGCAGCGCCTACATGGCGTCAAGCAAAACAACCCGTGAAACCATTGACAACCGCCGTCAGCAATTCCATCAGGATATTGATGTGCGTGGCATGCGTGGAGACGAGGCTGTCAATGCTGTTATGTATTTCATCGATGATGCCATCCTGGTGGGAATGAGCCGTGTGCGCATCCTCCATGGTACAGGAACGGGTATTCTACGCACTTTGATACGCGACTATCTCGCTACTATCCCTAACGTAGTTAGTTTCAGGGATGAACATGTTCAGTTTGGAGGAGCTGGCATTACTGTAGTAGATTTGGATTAATGTTTTCTATAGCGTCTATAGCTTCTATAAAAAACAAAAAAGCAATCATCCCAACTGACATCTGAAAGTAAACTTTCACTGACAGCAGGGATGATTTCTTGAGCCTCTTGTCGGATTCGAACCAACGACCCCGAGATTACAAATCACGTGCTCTGGCCAACTGAGCTAAAGAGGCGGGTGGGCAGCTCCTTACATCGCGCCGCTACAACCAACTACCTTTGCTACGTTCCCGTCCTGGAGGATTCGAAGGGAGCTGGCCGTGCAAGACTGCCCGTCTTTTGCGGCTGCAAAGGTAATAATAAAAAGTGAAACGTGAAAAACGGAAAGTGAAAAATCTTCGTATTTAACTAATTTTTTATTTCTAAGATGTAATAAATCAAATATTTTTCCTTTTCTCTTCTCCAAATCGATTTTTTGCTGTACCTTTGCACAGAAATATGACACGTTACGAAGAATTCGAACAGCTACATGCTTTTGCACGTGTGGACGGAGTACTGATTGCGGGACTCTGGATATTGAGTTTTGCATGTTTCATCGGTAATTTCGTAAATCCCCTATTTGCAATGGGAGCTTTGGGATTCGGTGCCTTTTCGCTTGTCTTTGCAACCTTGCGTGTAAAACGTTTTCGTGATGAGGTTCGTGACGGTTTTATCTCCTTTCGACGTGCATTAGGCTACAGTATGCTGCAATATTTACATGCTGCCCTACTTTTTGCTGCTGCACAATTCATCTATTTTCAATTCATAGATCATGGCTTCCTTATGCAGCATTACACGGCCTTTATGAAAACACCAGAATTTTTGGAAGCTATGAAAATTTATGGTCTGAAACAAGAAGACATAAGCATTGTGATGCAAAACATTGGAGCCATGCGCCCCATAGATAACGCCTTACAATATTTCACCACTAATGTACTGATTGGTGCGATTATCAGCGTGCCCGTTGCCTTTTTGATGCGCCGTGAGCCACGAAACAGGAAATTTTACCACAACCGCAAACAATAAACTATTAATAAATGGATATTTCAGTTGTAATCCCCCTCTATAACGAGGACGAATCAATACCCGAACTCTTCACCTGGATTCAGCGGGTTATGAAAGAGAATAACTTCACATACGAGGTTATCTTCATTAACGATGGTTCTACTGACAACAGTTGGAAAATTATCTCTGAACTTTGCGAGAACCATCCTGAAGCTAAAGGAATCAAATTCCGTCGCAACTACGGTAAGAGTCCTGCTCTCTATTGTGGTTTCAAAGAGGCATTGGGTGACGTTGTCATTACGATGGATGCTGATCTTCAGGATTCCCCTGATGAAATTCCAGAGCTGTATCGTATGATCAAAGAAGACGGCTACGATTTGGTAAGCGGTTATAAGCAAAAGCGCTATGACCCCATTTCGAAAACCATTCCCACAAAACTCTTTAATGCAACAGCCCGAAAGGTGAGCGGTATTAAGAATCTCCACGACTTTAACTGCGGTTTGAAGGCTTACCGCAAAGATGTGGTGAAAAATATTGAAGTATATGGCGAAATGCATCGTTATATCCCATATTTGGCTAAGAATGCCGGCTTCGACAAAATTGGAGAGAAAGTTGTACACCATCAAGCCCGAAAATACGGAACCTCAAAATTCATGGGATTAAACCGGTTTGTAAATGGTTATCTCGACCTGCTTACACTCTGGTTCCTTTCTACTTTTGGTAAGAAGCCTATGCATGTCTTCGGCTTCTTAGGAAGTATCATGTTCTTCATAGGTTTCTTAGCTGCTGCCATTATTGGGGGCCATAAACTTTATTCACTTGCCTCTGGTACACCCGACCGTTTGGTCACCGACTCTCCCTATTTCTTCATCTCCCTCACGATGATGATCATCGGAACACAATTGTTCCTTACGGGTTTTGTCGGAGATTTGATCAGCCGTTCATCACAAAACCGTAACGACTATCAGATAGAAGAAGAGATTCTGAAGAAATGAAGAAGATCGTATACCTTTTTGCGTTTCTGTTAACGCTCAGTGCCTGCTCCTCCATCGACTGCCCATTAAACAGCCGTGTATATGCAACATATGCATTCAAGAGAGCTGATGCCACAGCAGACACGTTAGAAGATACGCTCACAGTCCGAGCCATTCGGGTGGAGAACGACACACTCCTTTTCAACAAAGGAGTCGACATAAGTACATTTAAGGTTCCCTTGAGTTATTTCAGAAAAGAAGACGTTTTGGGACTACGTTTTGCTGACACCTATGGAAATGTCAGTTATGATACCATTTGGATTGAAAAGGAGAATTACCCCCACATGGAATCCGTCGACTGTGCACCCAAATATTTTCACACTATCACCAATGTAAGGTCAACTCGTAACCGTATCGACAGAATCGTTCTTAATGAGAAGGAAGTTGAATATGACACATCTGCAGAGATTTTCCACATATATCTTTATCCTGATTTCTAGTCTGCTGATATCTACAGCAGCTAATGCTCAGAATAAGAAAACTGTGTTTATTCCTGACACCACAGCTTGGTTTCAGGGAGTTGAGGTCTCTGCCGAAATCGTTGGGGCAGTGATGAAAGCCATAAGTGATTACGGCCAGTATGAAGCTGCCTTACGAATCAACCTCAAGGACAAGTATTTCCCTGTTGTGGAATTAGGTTATGGAATGTGTGACCATACCGATGTAGCTACCAACATCCATTACAAGACGAAGGCCCCTTATGGAAAAATAGGCTTAGATTTCAATATCATGAAAAATAAGCATGATGCATACCGTTTATATCTTGGAGCCCGTTATGCCTACACCAATTATAAGGTGGACTTCGATGCACCTCCTGTCACTGACCCCTACTGGGGCGGCACTTCAGAATGGGGAGAAAAAGGTATGCATTGTCATTATCACTGGGCTGAAGTTGTTTTCGGAACTCAGGCTAAAATATGGAAACCTCTTCATTTAGGATGGAGTGTACGCTACCGCAAACGTCTCTCCTACTCTGAAGGAGAACACAGCAAATCATGGTATGTTCCAGGTTTCGGTAAAACCGGAAATTCCAACATTATGGGAACCTTCAACATTATCATTGTTATCTAATAACAAATCAGGCACATGGAAAACAAACGAAGCAAAAGAAGAACAACTCTACAATTAGGATTCCTGGCATTCCTGATCATTGGTACAGTGTTGATTATAAAGCATCAGCGCAATATGCCTTACCAGCATAACAGAGGTCAGATATTCGGGACATTCTACAATATAACCTACCAGTCTGACAACGACTTACAGAAAGAGATTGAAGCAGAACTAATGAAGGTAGACAATACTCTTTCCATGTTTAACGAGGAGAGCATCATTGCCAAAGTTAACAGAAATGAAAAGGTGGAACTCAACGATATGTTCATACAGGTGTTTGAACTCGCACAAAAGATATCTGGAGAAACTGAGGGGGCTTTCGACATTACTGTTGCCCCTTTGGTGAACGCCTGGGGATTTGGTTTCAAAACAGGTAGTCACCCCTTAAAGAGTACCATTGACAGTCTGAAGAGCTCTATCGGCTACCAGAAAATATCATTATTGGGGAGAACCATAAAAAAACAAGACAAAGAGACTATGCTTGACTGCTCAGCTATCGCTAAAGGTTATGGTAGTGATGTGGTAGCGGCATTCCTGAAGAAGCGGGGTATTGAGAACTTCATGGTGGAAATTGGAGGTGAAATTGTCACTTTGGGCATCAGTGAGAAGCGTGTGCCATGGCGCATTGGTGTCACCAAACCTACAGAAGACTCGCTGAATGTCAACAATGAACTTCAAACTGTGCTCAACGTTACCAATAAAGCCATGGCAACGAGTGGAAACTATCGCAATTTCTATTACAAAGGTGGTAAGAAATATGCTCATACCATCGATCCTAAGACAGGTTACCCTGTGCAGCATTCATTACTTTCTGCTACTGTATTGGCTGACAACTGTGCTACCGCCGATGCTTATGCAACATCTTTTATGGTAATGGGTATTCAAAAAGCAAAGTCGGTTCTGGAACGTCATCCTGAATTGATGGCTTACTTTATTTATTCTGATGAGAAAGGGGAACTTGCCGTATGGTACAGTCCTTCAATGAAAGGCAAAATCTTGGAATAGTTTGGCTATCGGTGTCGTCTTTGAAAAACTGCTCGAACTCCCGCTCTTTCAGGGAATGAGCCACAACGACCTTCATCAGGTGGTTGCAAAAACCAAGTTCGGTTTTCTGAAAATAGCACGCAATAAGATTATAGTGCATGAAGGTGACCCCTGTCAACACATTTATTTCCTTACAAGCGGTTCCGCCAAAGTAGAAAGTCGCGCTGACGATGGCAGCTATAGTTTCACAGAGACCATGACAGCTCCTGATGTTATACAGCCAGACCGTATCTTCGGACTTACTCAACGCTTCACCAAATCTTTTACTTCTCTGGAAGAATGCCATATCATTCGCATTGACAAACAACAGGTGCTGAAACTTATGGCTGAGCAGGAAATTTTCCGGTTAAACATGCTCAATATCATCAGTACCCAAAGTCAGCGTATCAGTCATCAGCCTTGGCGACAACCAGCAGAAACAATCCGACAGAAAATCATACGCTTCGCGGAGAACAGGAGCATGCGACCCGCAGGCCCTAAAACAATACATATCAAAATGGAAGATCTGGCACGAATGATAGCCGAAAGCCGTCTCAATCTAAGTCGTGAACTTAACAAGATGCACGATGAAGGCATCATACGGATAACGCGTGGGGAAATCTACATTCCAGCTCTAGAAAAACTGATTGGCAATAAATAATCGTTAAAAAGTTTCTTAAACCACTCTTGATATGAGGTTTTTTGCGTAAATTTGTGGCTGTTTTTTATGAGAGAATTGAAAATAACAAGATGGACAACGATAAAGTTCGTATAAACCCCTTTTTTGAGGACTACAAGACACCACACGACACGGTACCTTTCGACTGTATCTGCATGGAAGACTTTGAAGAAGCTTTCATGGAGGGCATTCGGCGTGATGATGAAGATATAGAGAAGACCATCAACAATCCCGAGAAGCCAACTTTCGAAAACACCATTATCAATGCTGAGGAAGACAAAGACGGATATTATGATCTCCTAAGTCGTGTTTCCACGGTTTTCTTCAATCTGATGAGTGCGGAGACCAATGATGAAATGCAGGCTTTGGCACAAAAGATGCAGCCTCTGCTTACTAAACATGCGAACGACATCCGTTTGAATAAAAGGCTTTTCGAAAGAGTGAAATATGTCCACCAGCATCACCGTAAGCTTACACCTGAGGAAAAACAGTTATTGGACAACTGCTATGACGGTTTTGTACGCAGCGGTGCCTTACTGGATGAAGAAGGAAAAGAAAAACTCCGCAAATTAACCGAGGAGGCATCCATGCTGTCTCTGCAGTTTTCACAGAATCTGCTGAAAGAAAACAAGGCCTTTACCCTCCATATCACGGATGAAAAGGAACTCGACGGACTGCCACAAACAGCCATCGACGCTGCTTCCATGGCTGCCAAGGAACGGAATTTGGAAGGTTGGGTTATTACACTCGATTATCCTTCTTATTCTCCATTCCTTACCTACTCCACCCAACGCCATCTCCGCGAACAGCTTTATATGGCCCGCAATACCGTTTGCACCCACGACAATAGTGAGAACAATCTGGAAATCTGCAAGCGTATTGTGAATCTGCGCCGTGAGATAGCACAATTGCTTGGATATCGGACATATGCTGATTATGTTCTCAAGCACCGGATGGCTTCTAAAGTTAAGAATGTCTACAATCTGCTATACGACCTCATCGATGCCTACAAGCCTACTGCAGAAAAGGAATACGACGCCGTTCTGCATTTGGCTCAAAAGATGGAAGGCAAAGATTTTGATATGAGGCCCTGGGATCAGGCTTTTTATTCGCACAAGCTCCAGCTGAAGAAATACAATCTCGATGCAGAGATGCTGCGTCCTTACTTTGAGCTTTCACAAGTCATCAAGGGTGTTTTCGGACTAGCAACGAGACTTTATGGAATCACCTTCAAAGAGAATAAGGACATCCCTGTTTATCATCCAGATGTTAAAGCTTATGAAGTCTTCGACAAGGATGGTTCCTATTTGGCTGTATTCTATGCCGATTTCCACCCAAGAGAAGGAAAGCAGGGTGGAGCTTGGATGACAGAATACCAAGGTCAGTACATCGACCGTAAAGGAGAAAACGTACGCCCTCATGTTAGCGTAGTGATGAATCTCACAAAGCCTACAGAAGGGAAACCGGCATTGCTGACCCTATCCGAAGTAGAGACTTTCCTTCATGAGTTCGGCCATTCCCTCCATGGCATGTTTGCCAATTCTCGCTTTGAAAGCCTCAGTGGCACCAATGTATGGTGGGATTTCGTTGAACTTCCCTCGCAGTTCATGGAGAACTTCGCCGTTGAAAAAGAGTTCTTGCGTACCTTCGCATTCCATTATGAGACTGGCGAGCCCATTCCTGACGAACTGATTGAACGTATCCGTAAGAGCCGTAATTTCATGGTGGCCAACGGATGTTTGCGACAAGTTAGTTTCGGGCTGCTGGATATGGCTTACTATACCAAACGGAATGAGTTCAACGAGGATATCATCCCCTTCGAACGAAAGGCCTGGAGGAAAGCAAAATTGAAGCCCAAGAAGAAAAAAACTCCTCTCAATACCTGCATGACAGTACAGTTCTCCCACATTATGGCAGGAGGCTATGCCGCGGGTTACTATAGTTATAAATGGGCAGAAGTACTTGATGCCGATGCCTTCAGTGTTTTCAAGAAAGAAGGAATCTTCAACCAAGAGACGGCACAGCGTTTCCGCGACTGCATCCTCTCAAAAGGAGGCACAGAGCATCCTATGACGCTTTATAAGCGTTTCCGCGGAGGAGAGCCCACCATAGATGCATTATTAAAGAGAAATGGAATTAAACGAAAAACAAAGAAAGCTTGACCAGCGTTATCTTCGCATGGCTCGCATTTGGGCGGAAAACAGTTATTGCATCCGCCGCCAGGTAGGAGCATTGGTAGTCAAAGATAAGATGATTATCAGTGACGGTTACAATGGTACCCCTTCTGGTTTTGAGAACGTGTGCGAGGATGAGAACAATGTGACCAAGCCTTATGTTCTCCATGCCGAAGCAAATGCCATCACCAAACTTGCCCGTTCCTCCAATAACAGTGACGGTTCAACACTCTATGTCACCGCCTCTCCCTGCATCGAATGTGCGAAGCTTATCATTCAGGCAGGCATTAAGCGCGTGGTTTACGGGGAGCAGTATCGTCTTACTGACGGTATTGACCTTTTGCGACGTGCAAATATTGAAGTAATCTTTATGAATCCGGATAGTCAGGAAGAACCGGAATCACCAGAAAAATAAAACCCTATGAATAAGAAGCAAAACAGATACATGCCCTTGCTGCTGGCTATCAGCATGGCTTTCGGTATAGTGGTCGGTACTTTTTTTGCCAACCGCTTTTCCGGCAACCGCCTCAACATCATCAACAGCGGTTCCAATCGTCTGAATAACCTGCTCCACATCATCGATGACCAGTATGTAGATCCCGTAAATCTTGATTCACTAGTGGAAATTGCCATTCCGCAGATTCTTTCCGATCTTGACCCCCACTCCGTCTATATCAGTGCCAAAGATGCCCAGATGGCTGCAGACGATCTGAAGGGTTCATTCTCAGGAGTTGGAATTGAGTTCATGATTCGTGAAGATACGATCCACGTTCAGGGCATCATTAAGAATGGCCCGGCTGAACGTGCCGGACTTCTGGCAGGTGACAAGATTGTTGAAGTGGATGGCAAAAAGTTCGTTGGTAAGGAAGTGACCAACGAGGAAGCCATGCATCGTCTGAAAGGCCCCAAGGACACCAAGGTGAAGATCGGTGTGCTCCGCTACGGTGAAAAGAAAGTGAAGACCTTTGAGGTTACCCGTGGTGACATTCCCGTCCGCAGTGTAACCTCTACCTATATGATTGACGATGAGACTGGTTATATCAAGATCAAGAGTTTTGGAGCCAACACCTATGCTGAGATGCTGATTGCCTTAGCCAAACTATCTCAGGAAGGATTCTCCAATCTCATCATCGATCTTCGCGACAACACTGGCGGTTATCTGGAATCTGCTGTTCAGATTATCAACGAGTTCCTTCCCGCTAACAAACTCATCGTTTACACACAAGGACGAAAATCACCCCGTCATGAGTACAAGAGTGATGGTAAGGGTAGCTATCAGAAGATTCCTCTTGTGATACTGACCAACGAAGGCTCCGCCTCGGCTTCCGAAATTTTTGCGGGAGCCATTCAAGATAATGACCGTGGTACCATCATCGGACGGCGTTCTTTCGGTAAAGGTCTTGTCCAGCAACAACTTGGTTTCACTGATGGCAGCATGATTCGCCTGACGATCGCACGCTACTACACTCCTTCAGGACGTTGTATTCAGAAGCCTTACACACCTGGTGACGGTAAGGATTATGAGGGAGACCTCGTAGAGCGTTATCAGCATGGTGAATTCTTCTCACAGGACAGCATCAAACACACAGGCCCTGCCTATCACACAGGTATCGGGCGTACGGTTTATGGCGGTGGCGGTATTACGCCTGACATCTTTGTCCCCGAGGATACCACGAATGTCACCTCTTACTACAAGCAGGCTGCCATGAATGGTCTCATTCTTCAGTTCGCATTCGCTTACACAGACAATAACCGTCAGAAACTCAGCAGTTTCACTGAAATGAGTGAACTGAATAATTATCTTGTTCGCCAGAATACTGTTGACTTGTTTGCTACCTATGCCGACAATCATGGCCTGAAGCGCCGCAACCTGATGATTCAGAAGAGTCACCATCTACTTCAGCGTTACATTAATAGCCGCATCATCTACAATATCCTCGACGAAGATGCATGGACAGCTTATCTGAACCAGGATGATGAAGTTATCAAGGAAGCCCTCAATGTCTTCAAGAAAGATGAGGCATTCCCTAAGAAACCAGAAGCAGCACCACAGAAGAAATGAATAAGAAAGACCTCCGAGCCTTCATCCGCATGCAGAAGGGCATGTTCTCTGTAGAACAGTTGCAAAACATGTCCGATGATATCATCAGACGCCTTATGGCTCATCCACGCATCAAAAATGCAAACGCGATACTGATGTACTATTCGCTTGATGATGAAGTGAACACGCATGCTGCCGTTGACCAATTGGTTTCCCTGGGGAAACGGGTGCTGTTGCCCGCTGTCATCAGTGATACGGAGATGGAACTGCGCTGCTACGAAGGTCCCAAAGATCTAGAGGGAGGTTTCTTCCATATAATGGAACCTGTTGGCCGCCGTTTTGACGACTACGACCAGATAGATGTTGCTGTCGTTCCAGGAATGGGTTTCGACGGTCGCATGAATCGTTTGGGACGTGGACGGGGCTATTATGACCGGATGCTGCCCAAACTGACAAGAGCCTATAAGATTGGTATCTGTTTCGACTTCCAGAAAATGCCCGGCATTCCCACTGAGGAGAATGACGTGAAGGTAGATGAAGTTCTCTGAAAGCGACTAAATCAATAGATTCGGATGTCGGCAATGACAAAGGCGCCGGCTTCCTGATTGAGTTTGTTGACCAGTTGTGTTTTCATCATGGAAAGATCGGCACGCATGGCAGGATTGGAAATTTTAACAAAAAGCGTCTGGTTACGGATAAATTTCTCTTCCGTATAGCGGGCAACCACCCGCCCTGCCACTTTTTCCCACGATTCAATGACATGGGTTTGCTGCAGGGGAGACTCCAAGCCATTTTCACGAAGGCATTGGCCCAATATCTCTGTCAGTGATTTTACTTCCTTCCTAAACATCTCCCAACTATCAACTCTTAACCATAAACCATAAACTATAAACCATAAACCATAAACTATAACCCCATAATCTCGCCGTTCTCCACATTGAATAGTTTATAGTCAAACTGCCCGGCAGAGAGAATCTGGTCAAGATGATCCCGGTTGGTATCCGTAATAAATATCTGACCATATTCCTCACTAGAGACGAGACGAACAATCTGCTCCACCCTACGCGCATCCAGTTTATCAAAGATATCATCAAGCAGCAGCAAAGGCGTCGTGTTGCTCGCCGTTCTTTTCAGAAAACTGAACTGTGCCAGCTTCAAGGCAATCACAAAGGTCTTATGTTGTCCCTGACTGCCTTCACGCTTTATGGGATAGCCCCCGAGCAGCATTTCCAGGTCATCACGATGTATGCCATGCAGCGAATAGCCCACGGCACGGTCTTTCATACGGTCACGCTGAATCACGTCCAACAAAGCTCCCCTCTGACAATGGGAATCATAGCGCAACGAGACCTGTTCGCGGTCTTCCGAAACTCGTTGATAAATCTCCTGAAACACGGGTATAAGTTCCTTCACGAAAGCATCTCTTTTCTTGTAGATTTGCTCTCCATGAAGCGCCATCTGTTCCTCCCATATCTTCAGCAGTTCCAAGTCAGGTTCCTCCTCCATTTTCAACAAAGTGTTGCGTTGCTGAAGAGCCTTGTTATAGTTGTTGAGCGTATCTATATAAGTATGGTCATATTGGGAAATCACCACATCCATCAGACGCCGGCGTTCCTCACTTCCTCCCTCAATAAGGAAGGTATCACTGGGCGAAACGAAAATCAGCGGAATGAGGCCAATATGTTCCGACAACCGCTTATACTCTTTCTTGTTACGCTTGAAGTGTTTTTTCGTTCCCCTCTTCATAGCGCAACTGACGGTTAGGGAATTCGTGGTGGCACCTTCTCTCCTCTCTTCTCTCATTCCCGAACACTGTTCGCCTACCCGTAGCCTTTCCTCTATCCTCTCTCCTCTTTCCTCTTTCCTCTCTTCTTCCAGATATTCCCCTTCCAGCACAAAGAAGTCCTGATCGTGGCAGATCACCTGAGAGTCAATGCTCGTATAGGCGCTATGACAGAACGACAGGTAATAGACAGCATCAAGCAGATTTGTCTTTCCCTCTCCGTTATGTCCTATAAAACAATTGATTTTGGGCGACAGTTCTAGCGACGCCTCCCTAATGTTCTTATAGTTGAGAATAGATATTTTCTTCAGTATCACGAGTGCAAAATTACTTCTTTTCTACTTCAAAAACGAAAAAAGTGTGCAAGAAATTTCAATATGTGAATTTATTTGAGTAATTTTGCAGCGTTTTATGCTCGAATAATAAAAAACAACAAATAAAATGGCAAACGTAAAAGAACAGAATGTTGAGAATCTCAACTCAAAAGAGGCTTTCTTCGTGAAATACCAGAAGCCCATCCTCATTGCTGTAGCAGCAATTATCCTCATCATTGCAGGCACTTTCCTGTACAAGAACTTTGTTTCCGAACCCCGCGAGGCTGAAGCCAGCACGGCTATTGCCAAGGGACAAGAGTTTTTTGCTAATCAGGAATTCGAAAAGGCCCTCAAGGGTGAAGGTAATTACAAAGGTTTCGTAAAGCTCGCTGCCGACTATAGCAGCACCGACGCAGGTAATCTGGCTAATCTTTATGCAGGACTCTGCTATGCCAACCTGAACAAGTGGCAGGATGCCGTGAAGTATCTCGATGCTTTCTCTACCTCTGACGACGCTATGATCAGCCCCGCTGCCATTGCTGCTTTGGGTAATGCTTATGCACACTTACAGCAACTCGACAAGGCTGTAGACAACTTGAAGAAGGCTGCCTCCATGGCCGACAAGCAGGCTGCTGAAGGTATCAACAACTCACTGTCTCCCACATTCTTGCTGCAGGCTGCTCAGATTCTGGAGAGCCAGGGCAAGAAGGCAGAGGCTAACACCCTCTATCAGGATATCAAGAAGAAGTACGTGGCTGCTCCTATTTCTAACGAAATTGACAAATACATCGAGCGCACCAAGTAATCTTCACCTGAAACTTGTAATCTGAAAATCCAAACGTCTATAATGGCTACCGCAAATCATAATCTCTCCGACTACGACTTTGATCAGGTCCCTGACGCCTCCAACATGTGCTTCGGCATTGTGGTGGCTGAATGGAATCCTGAAATCACTGGCGCATTGCTTGATGGTACGGTCTCCACGCTCAAAAAGCACGGTGCTCTGCCTGAGAACATCATCGTCAAGACTGTTCCCGGCTCTTTCGAGCTTATTTACGGTGCCAGTCAGATGACCCGCAACGACCGCTATGATGCTATCATCATCCTAGGATGCGTCATCCGTGGAGAGACTCCCCATTTCGACTATATTTGTCAGGGTGTCACCCAGGGCATAGCACAGCTCAATGTCACCAACGACATCCCCGTCGTCTACGGACTTCTCACTACCGACAACCTCGAGCAGGCTAAGGACCGAAGCGGTGGACGATTAGGAAACAAGGGCGATGAATGTGCCGTAGTCGCCATTAAGATGGCAAAATTCTGAAGAAATAACCAGTACACAGAGATACAGAGACACAGAGTTTTCTATTCCAGAATAAATAATACTCCGTGTCTCTGTTTTTTATATAAGAAACAATTGAAACTATGAAACTGATATCTTGGAACGTTAACGGTCTTCGTGCCTGTGAGGGCAAAGGCTTCAGCGATGCCTTCCGTCAGTTGGATGCCGACTTCTTCTGTCTGCAGGAAACAAAGATGCAGGAAGGACAGCTCGACCTTCAGTTTGAAGGCTACCAGAGTTATTGGAATTATGCGGAGAAAAAAGGCTATAGCGGAACAGCCATCTTCACCCGCCATCAGCCCCTGAACGTCACTTATGGCATCGGTATTGACGAGCACGACCATGAAGGCCGTGTCATCACCCTTGAGATGCCTGATTTCTTCCTCGTCACCGTCTATACCCCCAATTCTCAGGATGAACTGCGCCGTCTTGACTACCGCATGAAATGGGAGGATGATTTCCAGGACTATCTGCAGCGTCTCGATGCCAAGAAGCCCGTCATCGTCTGTGGTGACCTGAATGTTGCCCATCAGGAAATAGATCTGAAAAATCCTAGGTCCAACCGTCGCAATGCTGGTTTCACCGATGAGGAGCGTGAAAAGTTCACCGCCTTATTGAACAAAGGCTTCATCGATACCTTCCGCACACTCTATCCCGAACAGATCACCTATTCCTGGTGGTCCTATCGTTTCCGTGCCCGTGAGAAGAATGCTGGGTGGCGCATCGACTATTTCGTCACCTCCCAACGTTTGCTGGAGCGTATTAAGGACGCTAAGATACACACCGAAATCATGGGCAGCGACCACTGTCCTGTGGAACTCTTGTTAAGTGAAGAGTGAAAGGCTACGGGTAGGCGAGCCCTGCTCGGGAATGGAGTGAAGAATTTTGCGATTAAGCGAGAGCAGGACCAAGCTTGCTTGAGTTATGCCGAGCGGAAGCAAAATCATGAACGAAGTTCATAATGAAGAATCGCCAGATCGGCGGCCCAAAAGGGCATAGCCAATTTATGGTCGGGCTTCGCCCTTGAAATTGAATTTAAAATTACTGTTTATAATACGTTGGCGAAACAGTCAATAAAATTTTTAAAATAATTTTTAATATAATTTCGAGCGTAGCGACCAAGATAATGAAGAATAAAAAATATACGATTAAGCATTAAGCATTAAAAATATCACAGAGGTACAGTCCCCGTGTGAGCTAAATTCATAAACTCATAAACTTAAAAACTCATAAACTCATAAACTCATAAACCAAAAATATGAAACTCAAACAACTCCTAGAAACCTTCGACTTCGAGGACTTTTTCCCCGAAGTCTGCGTGATGTACCCCAATGCCAAGCGCCACAAGCGCGAGTTCATGCGCGCCTTCAATATGCTCTATGCCCTCGAGCCGCAACATTCCAAGAAAGCCATCCGCTACCAGCTGATGACTGATCCCGATAGCGGTAATTCCTTCTATGGAGCACCCGACTCCTGTTTCAACGCCTCATGGGAAGTGCTGCTCGGCAAGGAAGTCACCAAAGACAAGAACGTGGACCTCGACGACACCTCACTGGTGGCCAATTGCCTCATAAACATCATTTTTCTCGGCAAACATCCGCAAGAATACGAAGATTCCTACCAGAAACTCATCAGGGCGTAAGACAAACAATAAAGCATAACATACTGACAATCAATCAATTAAAAACAAGAGGCGGACTCCATCACGGAATCCGTCTCTCTTTTTTCACCCATCAGGGCACCAAATTTGGGGTGTAATCCTGTAATCCTGTAATCGCTTGCCCGAATGCGGGGTTAGGCAGCATGCCGCTTCAGGTATTTCAGGGTCTTGATGAACTCACCCGTCTGCTCGTCCTTGATGATGAAACCGCGGTTCATCCATTGGGCCAGCTGGTTCTTGGGATTCTCCGACTTGCCATGCTGGCGGCGCAGAGAGGCCAAATCCTCACGTTTGAAACGGTCCAGCAACTGGTCGAGCATGTTGGGAGTACAACGGCTGACGGCCTTCTGCTCCTTGTCGAACTCTTCCTGAATGGCCTTTCCAAAGAAGCGGAACTTGCACCATAAATCGTAGTCGAACACCCAGCGGCAGAACACCTCGATGTCCTTCGACCATTTGCGCCCACACATCAGCCAGAGCAGCACGGCAATGCGGAAACTGATCACGGCAGCACGGCGCGAGAGTTTGCCATAGGCGGGATTGTCCATCAGCGAGGCACGGTCGTTACCTGCCTGAACGAGTTGTTCTGCCAGCTTGATTGCCTGTCGGCACACAATCGGTTCTTTCACTTCATATCCGTTCACGCTTCCATCCTCGTTGTAGATGGGCTTCGGAACTTCCTGGTCGAGATTTCTGAGCCAGGGCTTGATGAGCTCGCGGTACTCGTCGCCATAGTCTCCGAAATGTGGGATTCCCCCACCCTCTTCCTCGATGATGGTACAGATGAGGATGCGCGAGAGTGTTCCATCCACAATGTTCTTGCCAAAGAATCGCTGGGCACTCACAGGAGTTGTAGAGGCATTGAAGTTCCAGCGGAGCGGAGCACGGCCTGAGACAGAGAGTGTTCCCACACGCTCCTGTCCGTACATATTGCAGTCGAAGCCTCGGCAGATGATGCGAGTCACCTGTTCCATGGTTCCACCAGCCACCTTCTTCAGCATCTCCACTTCGTCCATGATGGTGTAGAGCGCCTTGTTGCCAGCCCGATAAACATCGCAGAGTCGTTGAGTGAAGGCCGCATTGGTCATGTCCGAATCCACCACCTGCACACAGATATCAGTAGGGCGGCCGCTGCCTTTCTCGTTGGCACCCTTCTGGTTCTGCTGGTCCTTCCAGTTCTGCTCACGTTCACGGTTCTCGTCATCGCGCTTGATGATGTCCTCCAGGATGATGTGGACAGGCTGGTTGACAGCCGACTTTCCCGACGACATCGGAGCCACCGTACAACACATCAGCGCAGCCTCCATCAGCTGACCACCGGCATACTGAATCTTCACACCTCCCAGACGGGTGGCGATAGCAGGCCAGACGGCACAGGCAATCATGGGATGATACACGCGGGGCGAAGCCGAAAGCAGGTCCTTTACAGGTCGGGGCAGACGGCGGGGCATCTCAGGGCAGCGGAGCAGTTCGTGCACATTGCCTTCGCCGTTCTCCTCCTCCATGCGCTGGCGGGCCTTTTCGATAGCCAGTTGCATCGTAGGCGTCATGCCGGCCGATTTATAGCGCTGAAGGGCTCCCCTGACAGTCTCATCCACACGGCTCTGAGCCTCACCATAGTTGGGCAGCACATGCAGCACCCATCCGGCATCGTCGTTGCACACATGGCGCAGATGAGAAGCCATTTTCAGGATGAAATCGTTACGCTGGCCGTGTTCGGGTTTGCCGCCGAGCATCTCCTCCAGTTCATCTATAAGATAGGTGTAGGGAATGCCGCGATAGAACTCAGGATAAGCCTTGACAGGAAGCGTAGTGGGAGCCTTTGGGGCAACCACGACATCTGTGCCCACAGGTCTCCCATCGAAGCCCAGTCCGCGCTCCTGATAGGCCTTGCGCCTCAGGGCAATCTCCTCTTCAGGCAATTCCGCCTGCCACTCGTCAGAACAATAGATGACCGAATCCTTGTCCACCATATAAATCATGCGCTCGGGCGAGAAACAGTCCTCGTCGGGCTCCACGCCCAAAGCCTGGCAATAGGCGCGCTGAGCCTCCTCGATGGTCTGTCCCACGGGGATGCGGATGTCAAGATGGAGTTTGTTAGAGGCCGACCGCTCCATGCGAAGCAGCATTCCCCGCCAGGGCCCCTCCTGCTCGTTCAGCTGGCGTGCTTTGGCCATAGCTGGCTCCACCTGCTCCTGCTTGTCGATATCCACGCAGGTCTGAAAGGTGAAAGCCTCGGGCACAAGTGACTCCTGCGAGCGATGATCGTCGCGGAAGCGGAAATAGTGAGGGCAGCGGAAAGGCAGCTGGCCCTTCAGTCGGCGGCGCTCATCAGCATCCTCCGTTGAGCGAATCTGGGCAATCAGACTCACCAGCCCGGGATTCTCCGAGAGCGTGTTGAAATATTCCAGGGGGCGGTTTATGGCCACTCCCTTGTTGGCATTTATCATGCCGTTCATGGCAATATTTTTTTTGTAACGCAACATATAAATAAAAAGAGTATTAAAAGTTTCTACTATGGAACTCTACCCGCTGGCCAGCATTGTAATTCCATCGACAAAATTAATACCTTTTTATAGATATGGCAATAGAAAAAAGCCCTTCCAAGAGGCCCCGGAAGGCCGTGGAAAGGTTTTGGAAAAAGAAAGGAATAATTTTGGAAAAACGCGGAAAGGTCTTGGAAAAGCGCGGAAAGGTTTCGGAAAAAAAAAGCGGTTAAAAGTTAGGTGTACTCGTTAAATTTCACGGGACGCTTGTCCAACACGGCGGCCAACTCATTGAACACCTCATAGCAGAAAAAGCGGTCGTGAGCCAGTTCCTTACCTATCTTATAATCCTTCGGCCAGAAATGGTACGACTCCTTGCGGTTCAACAGCTTGATGTAGTCGCCGCTTTTCCTCACGGTGTCCTTGCCCTTCGATATGAGCCCGCACACCAGCTCGTCGAATTGTGTAACCACATTTGTGGTCAGTATATTCTCATCCAACATCACGCGCATCACGTAGGCCCACGTCCACCTCACCATGTGCCCGTGAATCTTCGCATCAATCACCAGCAGCGCCTCCTTCAGCTGCTCCAGCTTCTTTCCTTCACGGTATTCTGGATACATAAACAACAGCGACCTATTAGGGTCCTTCTTCTGTGGGGCATCCTTCAGCTGCCCGCTAATCTCCAGCCCCTCGGTCGCCTGCTTCTCATGCAAGCCCCAGCGGTTGATGAGCTGAACGTAAGGCTCACGCTGCTTTGCCGTGGAAAACTCACGGGCAAAGTCCACCACAAACTCAACCGGTATCGGATTCAGTTTCTCGGCCATCGTTTCGCGCGCGTACTTAAATTATATCAATCGAAAATCTTCAGTTTAGGGTCCAGTTCCTCACCATTCAGGCGGGCCACCACACTCAGGCAAGTCATATCGCTCGACTGGAAATGAAACTTCAGGCCAAACAGCCCCTGCTCGTCGAATATCGCCACGTAAGCATGCTTCTGGTCATCCAACTGCCTGAAGCACTCCTCAGAAGTGCCGTCGGCATAGAAATAGAAGCCCTGATAGACGTTGCTCTTCACGCTCAGATGCTCGTGGTTGCCCAACATCGAGAGCGAAATCTCATACTCCATCCTTTCAAACTCCACGCCGTGTTCATTCTTCTCCGTTTCAGGCACGATGCGCACCCCCAGACCAGCCAGTCGCTCAAACAGGTTCCAATGCTCCAGCGGAAGCCTCTGCAGGGAATCAAACTCCACCAGACGGGCAAACTGATAGAGTGTGAGGCTGGGAGCCCCTTCGCGCTCAACCGCTTTACCGGGCAGAATCACGCGGCAATCCTCCACCATGCTGCCAGCGGCCACAGAGCCGGCAGGCGTCAGTCCCCCGCAATCCAGCACCGGATAGGTCTCCGTGTAGAGTCCGTCGGCATCAGGGTTGTTTTCCTGAGTATAATCCGTGCAGATGATGTTGGCAATGTGCCGCCCGATCATTCCGTCAGCATAGATAATGCTATAGGGCGGTTCAAGTTTCAGCAGATGTCTGTCCATAACTGATAATTTTTCGTACGATATTGTTTTTGGGTTGCAAAATTTCTTTTCCGGTTTGCAAATGTACCACATTTCAGCGATATAGTCTCACACCGCCCCGCAACTTTACCCTATTTTAACGGTTACCATGACGACCCAATTAAAACAACCTATTGACAAAAAACCACGAAAAACCCACAAAAATATTCGAACAGTCCCCATACCTAAAGAGGGAAAAGAGTGAACGCAACTAATGCAGTAATTCTCCCCCTCCTTAGAAAAGAGGGACAATCCCTTCCAACTCCCCAAACTCCCCACCTTAGAAAAGAGGCGACCAATCCCTTCCAACTCCCCAAACTCCCCTCCTTAGAAAGGAGGGGCTGGGGGTGGTTGATAACAAGGCAAAAAGCGAAGATTAATATCTGATTTTTGACGATTTGTGTTAAAGAGAGGCTGGGGAAGATTGATTTTAAGGCAAAAAGCGAAGATTTTTGTTAAAAAAAACGACGCAAACAGAGTTGTAACTTCTGCCCCCCCCCTCCAGAATGCCCTGTTTATCGGGGTTTTCCGAGCAAGCGATTACAGGATTACAGGATTACACCCCAAATTATGCCCCCTCCCCCCGAAGCGCTCGATTTTCTCATTTTTATGATTATATATAAATATCTATATATATAAATAAATATGTATATAAATAATTAAAAATAGAACAAAACAAACGATTATTTGCAAAATCATTTATGTATATTTATTAATATATATATAAATATAAGTATATATATACATAAATATATATAATAATATAAACATATAGTATAATTATGCAATCTTAGAAATCCAGGGCACAAAAAACAGGGTGTAATCCTGTAATCTTGTAATCCCTCTGTCAACCAATTCAGTATAAGCCAGCCCCTAAATCCCGTCCATCCTTCCACCCATCAGAAGCCCCGCTTCCACGCCAAAGAAGCCTCGTTTCTAGGCCATAGAAGCAGCCCTTCTAGGCCATAGAAGCAACCCTTCCACGCCATAGAAACAACCCTTCCACTCATCGGAAGCGCAGGAACCATCCTCTCCATCCGAAGAGCATCGCCAAGAGACAAATAAAAACCCCCATTACGTTTGCAATTCCCCGATTCTTATTGCTAATTTTAGCTTCGCCTAAGATAGGCTGCATCTCAACATTTTGAACCCCTTAATAAGGGGCGGCTCTAAAGCAGGGAAAAAATTAATTAAAATCTTTGCTATTGTCTTCGATTTGGATAAAAAACTCACGCTCAAGAATGAAGATATATCCTCATTGTCTTTGCTCAATCGTTTTTTTGCACTATTATTTTTGCAGAAAGATAGAAAGAGGCATGAACGACGAGCAGAATATCATCATATATCGCACAGCAGACGGGCGGGCATCCGTAGCCCTCTTTGCCAAGGATGGCAAGATATGGCTCAACCAGCAACAGATGGCGGAACTTTTTGCCACCTCGAAGCCTAACATCAGTATGCATACAGCTAACATACTGAAAGACAAAGAGTTGCGTAAAAATTCAGTTGTTAAGAATTTCTTAACTACTGCCGCTGATGGCAAGAACTACAACGTGGTATTCTACTCGCTTGAAATGATAATTGCCATAGGCTATAGGGTGCGAGGCGTTCGTGGCACGCAGTACAGTTCAGGCCTTTGCTGTGTTTGTTTAGGCTGTGCAAAAAAAGAAAAGTATTTAACAGCATAAAGATAGATTTAATTATGACAGGAAACATGAATCATACTACTGTGAAATTAGAACTAATGATGAAAAGAATTATTCTCTTCGTCCTGTTGGCGATTTCGGCAACAGCGACCATTGCTCAGACTAATCCGAAACCGGGGTATATCATCACTAACAGCGGTGACACGATTAGGGGTATTCTTGACTTCCGTACTAACGAGAAACTATCAAAGCAATGTGAGTTCTGGGCTAACGGTGGAAAGGATGGAAAGACGTACAAGCCCGGGGAGATAGAGGGTTTCAGATTCGACAATAACGGTAAATACTTTGTCACGCGCCGACTCAATGTGTATGGCAATCCGGAATTATACTTTGCCGAGTTTATGGTGCAAGGCATGATGAACTTGTACTGTGTGGCTGACAGTTATGATGAATACTTCTTCTTTGAACGGGAAGACGGTGAGATGGCACGACTTGCTAATAGGACGGTTCTGTCATCATCAACGATTCATGATGCAGATGATATTAAACAGGAGCAGAAGGAACAATACGGAAAAGTGAAACTCCTGTTGAAGGATTCGTGGAAGGCTTGTCAGGACATGAATGAAAAAGACCTGACGAGAAAGAAACTTGTAAAGGTGGTGCGCGACTATCACAGCGACGTTTGTACAGATGGAAGCTCGTGCATGGTGTATGAATACAAGGAAGAATCAGACAAGATGAAGACTCATTTAAAGGCATTTGCCGGCTATGCATACTATTCGCATGAGCGGACAGAATACCAGAGTCTGCCTGACGAGAACTACCACGGCAGCACGTTTGAAATCGGTATCGGCGCAGAGGTGGATATCGAGCGGGTAATGAAGGGCGGTAGCGTGGAGATTGGCGTAGCATATTCTCCCAAGGCAAAATTCGAACACGACACAATGGTTAAAGGAGGAATAGAGCCGTCGCATACCACGTACGAAAAGAGCAGGTTGACTTTTGCCTTGGGTGTGGTCAAGCGCTTCGGCAAAGGGAAGATTGTTCCGCTGGTCCGTGGCGGCGGATTCTACGTGTTCCATCATGGAAACAAGGAAACCCGAACCTACCAGTCTAAACAAATCGTGGACATAACATTGGACAACACCGCCCACTATGGAATCTATCTCGGTGGCGGCGCCCAGATGGCAGTAGGCAAGCATTATGCCCGACTGCACGCTGACTGGTACAAGTCTTTGGAGGGCTCAGGTACCGGCAATATGATGAAGTGGGGTCTTACCGCAGAGTTTGCGCTATAAGTACTTCTAAATAAAAGAAATCATATGAACAAAGGATGTTTCCCCGTTCACAAGCGATTACAGGATTACAGGATTACACCCTAAAATATGCGCCCC